>CAMDER010000149.1 GCA_945896935.1 Bifidobacterium breve
GTTCACGACTAGCACCTTGGTTGCTTTTGGTTCAACCCGTCGCCCCAAGGGCAAGGTTGACGACGACGCCACGTTGCGTCATCTCATCGATGCCAACACCAGTGCCGTGTGCATCGTTGCCAAGAGTTGGGACTATCACGTCATCAACGCGTTGCAGACAACCCTCGAAGAAGGCATCGCCATGATCGCCGATTCAGTTGAGTACCTCAAGGGCAACGGTCGTCGCGTGCTGGTTGACATGGAGCACTTCTTCGATGGTTTCAAGCGCAACGAAGAGTTTGCGTTGCGGGCACTTGAAGCAGCCGTGATGAAGGGTGCGAGTCACTTGGTGTTGTGCGACACCAATGGCGGAAGTCTTCCTCATGAAGTTCAGCAGATCGTTGCGCAAGTGAAGAGCCACGTCGGCAACGACGTCACGATCGGAATTCACTGTCACGACGACACCGGTTGCGCAGTCGCGAACTCGATGGCCGCGGTGTTGAGTGGTGCTGGCCACGTGCAAGGAACATTGAATGGACTTGGCGAGCGCACTGGTAATACCAACCTCACAACTGTCATTCCGAACTTGCAATTGAAACTCGGTTACCAGTGTTTGCCAGAAGGTCGTCTTGATCGTTTGACAGCAGTGAGCAACCACGTTGCCGAAGTTCTGAATCGCCCCATGAATCCGCAGGCACCATATGTCGGTTCTGGTGCGTTCGCCCACAAGGCTGGTCTACATGTGAGTGCAATCGTGCGCGCGAAAGATGCTTATGAGCATGTCGACCCATCGTTGGTCGGTAACGGCACGCGCTTTGTTGTGAGCGAAATGGCCGGCAAGGCCACAATCAATATCAAGGCCGACGAACTTGGTCTTGCACTTGATGGTCCGGCAATCAATCAGGTCATTGATGATTTGAAGCGCCTCGAGCACGAGGGCTATCACTTTGAGGCTGCCGATGCATCGCTTGAACTTCTGATGCGTAAGGCCACTGGTTGGGAGCAATCATTCTTCAAGGTCGAATCGATGCGCGTCATCACCGATGAAGGCGCAAATGGTGAATTCACGACCGAAGCAACAGTCAAGGTATGGGTTGGGCCAGAAGGCACAGCGACGCGTCATGTTCATACGGCCGAAGGAAATGGTCCGGTCAATGCCATCGATACTGCGCTTCGTGCCGCAGTGTCGGAGGCTTACCCCAATGTCGACCGCATTCACCTCACCGATTACAAAGTGCGCATTCTCGATGGAGCCACCGCGACTGGTGCTGTGACCCGAGTACTCATCGACGCGACTGACGGTGAGCGTTCATGGACCACAATCGGAGTCAGTTCAAACATCATCGAGGCCTCGTGGCGGGCCTTAGAAGAATCTTTGATCTACGGACTCCTACATTCGGGCGTCTGAGCGAATACGGTAGTAGTCGATGTCAGCACCACAATTTGCCCCCACTCCAACTCTGAACGATGTCCGTGTCTACGGTTCGCCCGACGTGGCTCCGCAGTCGTGGGTCAACAATCGCCCGACCGATATCGAAGGGTTCCAACCCGTCGGCGAGCACTTGGGTTTTCAGGGACCAGATCAGGGTTACGCGTTGCTGCTGGCCAACCGTCTGAGTAAGCGCCTTCACCTCGTTGGCGGCCTAGCGACTGCCGATGCCATTCGCGGATGTCTGAATATTGCGTTACGCCGAGCGTCGCTGTACAGTCGTGCGCCAGTTATTCATGACCTCACGATTGCCTTCACCATGTGGGGATTTTTCGATGCCAACCCGCCGGCCGATCTGGTGACAACTCGTGCCGAACTTTTTAAGGGTGTTGGCAACGTGCATCACTATGCCGAAGGACGCTCGATTGTTGACATGGTCCCCGAGGCCACGCTGCGATTGACGCCTGCGCAAGTGACTTCTGCCTACCCAACTACTTGGCGCACACTCACTGGCGCCTGATCGTCGCGACCTAGTGTGAGGTCTGTGACTGACTACCGAGCACCTCTCGCCGATATTGATTTCGTTTTAAACCGCGTCTGCGGTCTTGACCGAATTTTGCAACTACCAGGATTCATTGATGCCGATTCATCAATGGTGCGTGACCTTCTTGAAGAAGCAGGGCGTTTCATGGAAAACAAAGTTGCGCCGCTCAATAAAGTGGGCGACAATTTCGGTGTCAAACTCAATGCCGACTCAACAATTACAACTGCACCTGGTTTCCCGGCTGCGTACCAGGCTTATGTTGATGCCGGCTGGGGGGCAGTTCCGTTCGAAAGTGGTTATGGCGGTGGCGGATTTCCGTGGATGATCGGAATCGCAATTCAAGAAATGATGACTGCAGCCAACATGGCATTTTCAATGTGTCCGTTATTGACACAGGGCGCGATTGACGCGTTGATGTATCACGGCAGTGAAGATCAACGTATGACTTATTTGCCCAAGATGATTACGGGCGAATGGTCGGGAACCATGAACCTCACCGAACCCGATGCGGGTAGCGATGTCGGTGCAGTGCGTACGAAGGCAATCAAAAATGCTGATGGCACATACAGCATCACCGGCACCAAGATTTATATTTCGTTCGGCGAACACGACATGGCCGAAAACATCATTCACTTGGTGTTGGCCCGCACACCAGATGCGCCCCCAGGAACAAAAGGAATTTCGTGTTTCATTGTTCCGAAATATCTTTTGAACAACGATGGTTCGCTTGGTCACCATAACGATGTCAAGTGTGTCTCGGTTGAACACAAGTTAGGTATTCATGCCAGCCCCACGTGTGTTCTGACGTATGGCGACAACGGTGGTGCAGTTGGCTATCTGATTGGCGAAGAGAATCGCGGCATGCAGTACATGTTCACGATGATGAATCAGGCGCGACTTTCCGTTGGTTTGCAAGGACTTTCGTTGGGTGATCGTGCGTATCAACAGTCGTTGCAGTACGCCAAAGATCGTCGTCAAGGACGTGCGCCTGGTGCGCCGGCTGGCGAAAGCTCGCCGATCATTGACCATCCAGATGTGAAGCGCATGTTGCTCACTATGAAAACGACTCTCGAAGCATTGCGTCGCATGACCTATTGGAATGCGGCGTGTCTCGATGTTGCCAAGCATCACCCCGATGCCGTTGAACGAGAATCTGCGTCTGACTTGGCTGCTCTGTTGACGCCGATGTCAAAAGGTTGGGGCACCGACATGGGTGTTGAACTCACCGGAATCGCGGTGCAAATTCATGGTGGTATGGGATTTGTTGAAGAGACCGGAGTTGCGCAGCATTATCGCGACGCGCGCATCACAACGATTTACGAAGGTACCAACGGTATTCAGGCCATCGATTTAGTCGGTCGCAAACTTGGTTTGCGCGGTGGCGAAGTTGTGAAGCGCCATCTTGATTCTGTTGAGACACTCAGTCGAAAGCTTGAAGGTCATGCCGAACTTTCTGGAGTCAGTGCGGCTCTGGCAAAGACTTTGGCTGCAACTCGTGCCGCAACGACTTGGTTGGCCGAACACTCAGGCAATCCACTTGATTCATTGTCGGGGGCGACTCCGTACATGCGGTTGATCAGTACGTTGACGGCCGGTTTCTTATTGGCCGATTCGGCGGTGATTGCTCAAGACGCTGCGAGTGAAGTTGGCGCTGCTTGCGTCGCTGAACGTATCGCCTCGGCACGTTTCTTCTGTGAACAACTGATGCCACCAGTTGATGGACTTTTGCCAGCAATTACTGGCGATTCTGCGCTGTTGATGTCGGCTATTTAATACTGCTGAGGGGTTCGTTGACGACCATATGCGAGAAACCGTCAGAAAGAGGTTTGTAGATATATCTGAGGTCGCGACCATTGAGTGATTCAGAAACTTCTTCGAGAAGTAACGAACCTTGGACTAGAAGACGAGCCATTCGTACAGTCGGTTCAGCAAGAAATTTGGGAATTCCAAACAAAGAATTGAGCATGCTGGTCGCGTGTTCTGTCGCCGTGGCGTCGGCCTTGAGCAGAGCATCTTTAATAACCGGATCAGTGATCGCGGCCAAATGAAATTCAAGTCGGATTCGTCGTTGTTCTTTCGCTGCTGGTGAGAGCAAAGCCATACTGGTGGCTGTTCCTCGTTGTGTAAGAAAATCCCGGTGCATGACTAGTCGGGGATCATTGAAATCTGTTGGTGTATTGACTACGCCTGATGTTTGATTGGTAGCCGGCAAAATTTCTTCGGCGCGAGCTCCGCGATAAATCAAGTGCAATAACTTTTCAGCGACGTCGCCGAAAAGTGCTTGTCGGGTTCGGTATTCAGAAAAGAGTGCGCTCGGTGGTAACCCGGCAGCACGGGCAATACGTTGTGTTGTTGCGCGTTCAACTCCGCCACGAGCAATGACGCGTGCAGCGCCGTTCACTAGTGCATCGCGAACTTCATTGTCGGTTGTGACAGCAATTGACGGGGGAGCTGCAATCGGAATATCGGCGAGATCTTCGATGGATGGATGCTCGAGGATGTAGTGCGCCAGTGGTTT
>CAMDER010000150.1 GCA_945896935.1 Bifidobacterium breve
ACGCAAGTTCAGGTCATCAATGCCACCCGCAACGCCGTTCGGGCTGCGGCCGTGTCACAAAGCCCAAGTGACGCGGCGCTCGCCGCAGCCCAATTCTCCTTTGGGCGGGCAATCAACATCAACACTGAGGTCGGCGAAAAATGGGTGACGGTCACTGCGACCTATGAACTTGCTACCGATCTGCCGATGGTCGGACGCTTTATCCCCGATCTGACACTCTCATCGCATTTTTCGATGCTGCTTGAACCACCGATAGATTAAGAACGTGAACCTGTCGAGCCACTCCAGTCTGATTGACGATGTTTTCGTCATTGGTTTTACTGGCGAACTTGATGTGTCAACCTTGCCAACATTGAGTGACCTACTCAACAAGGCAGTCAATCAAAATCATGCTCATCTGGCCCTCGACCTCGACGGCATCACAGTTCTTGACGATGCTGCGCTCGGAATCTTGCTCGGAGCAGCGTCTCGTATCCGAAACAACGGTGGTCGTATGTACGTTGTTTGCTCGAACCCAAAGATCAGCGATTATCTCAAGCGCACGCAATTAGATCTCATTATTCCGCTCGCAACTTCGGTGCACGATATTCCACGAAATTGACATTTGAGGCACACTAGATATGTGTCTGGTTCAATCCAAAAATCTAAGCGAACTATTTGGGTTCTCGGCGATCAACTCAATCGTGAATTCGCCGCAATTACTCAAGCGACTCCACGGACTCACCGCATTTTGCTGGTTGAAAGTTCGGCCAAGGTTCGTTCAAAGAAATGGCATATTCAACGCGCCCACTTTGTGATTACGTCAATGCGACGTTTCGCTAACGAACTCCGCGATGCCGGATTTGAAGTTGATTACCGCAAGGCCGCCACCTTGTCTCAAGGCCTGAGAGACCACCGCGCCGAATTTTCACCTTCTTCAGTTTCAGTTATGGAGCCGGCGAGTCATGCAGCGCTCACGATGCTTCGACACAACGACTGTGAAGTAGTCCGCAGTAATCAGTTCTTGTGCCACTACGAAGATTTTGCACGCTGGAAAGAACAACTTCTGGAGCGTCGTAAGACATTCAAGATGGAAGACTTTTATCGCTGGCAACGATTACGACTCAATTACTTGATGACACCTGACGGTGAGCCTGAAACCGGAACCTGGAACTACGACTCTGAGAATCGATTGCCACCACCCAAAGATGGCAAGAATCAATGGCCCGCTCCATTGACAAGCGAACTTGATGACATTGATCGCCAGGTCATTGACGAACTCCGCGATCATTGTGTTGGCAAATCACCAACAGGGCTTTGGGCAACAAGTCGTCACGATGCCTTACAGCGACTCAATCACTTCATTGACAACGTTTTACCCACCTTTGGTCCTCACGAAGACGCCATGTTGACAAGCAGCTGGCACGTGGCCCATTCGCTGTTGTCCCCATATCTCAACATCGGGTTACTGCGACCATCTGAAGTATGTGATGCAGTTCAAGATGCCTATCGCGCCGGGAAAGTCGATATTGCGTCGGCCGAAGGTTTCATTCGGCAAGTGATCGGCTGGCGCGAATATGTTTGGGGTCTCTATTGGGCATGGATGCCCGACTATGCCGAGCTCAACAAACTTGGAGCGACTCGCGATCTTCCCCCACTGTTTACTGGTGAAGCGCAAACGAAGATGCAATGCGTTTCGCAAACTATGTCCGAGATCGATTCACATGCGTACGCACATCACATTCAACGACTCATGATTATCGGCAATTTGTGCCTCATTGCCGGTATCAATCCACAACAACTCACCGACTGGATGTGGGCCAATTTTGTGGATGGTGCCGAATGGGTCATGGTTCCCAATGTTGTCGGCATGTCGCAGTTTGCCGACGGCGGCCAAATGGCCACCAAGCCATACGCATCTGGGGGCGCGTACATCGACAAGATGAGCAACTATTGCAAGGGTTGTCATTTTGATCGCACCAAACGAGTTGGAGACAATGCCTGCCCATTCACCACTTTGTATTGGGACTTCATGGCACGACATGAGGTCGTGTTAGGAAAGAACCCTCGAGTGGCGCAACAAGTTCGTGCAGCCTTCAAGTTGAGTGATCTACCAGCAGTTCAAGAACGAGCCCAAGTTGTTCTGCAACAACTCAGTGCGGGCGAGTTGTAAACTTTCGTTGCGATTAGGGTTTGCGTTTACGAAACCCACGACGGTCTTCAACTTTGAGACGCGCCTTTTGTTCTTCTTCGAGTGCTGCTTCTTCGGCTACAAGCCGCTTCATACTGTCGAGTCGACGCGGATCTAACTTGCCAGCAGTGACTGCTGCGCTCACAGCACAGCCCGGTTCTTCTCGGTGTTTGCAATCACGAAAGCGACATTTTTCAGACAACGTAAAAACATCAGCAAACGCTCGTTCAATTCCGGTTCCGCTTGACCACAAGCTGACGGCGCGAACACCGGGTGTGTCAATCAGCCAACCAGCTTCACCAATCGGGTCAGACGGCAAAGCAACGAGTTGCACTGCAGTTGTGGTGTGTCGCCCACGTTGATCGCCTTCGCGTACGGCGGCAGTACTTTGTACTTGTCCACCAACAAGTGTGTTCACAATTGTGCTCTTACCAACACCACTTGCACCAAGCAACGCAACGGTGCGATAGCCCTTGGCGTATTGCAACAAGGCTTCAAGCCCATCGCCACGAATACCACTCACCACATGTATGTCAACACCTGGTGCAACGGCTTCAAGAGTGTCAACGCAATGCTTCACTTCAGCCGCACTCTCCAGGAGATCGAGCTTGGTCAAAATTAAAACAGGAGTCGCGCCACTATCGAACGCCAGAACTAATTCGCGTTCAAGCCGACGTTGATTCGGTGGCGACACCAGGGCATGTAACAAGAAGACGACATCGATGTTGGCCGCGATTGTGTGGGCCTCGGCCCGTTGGCCTTCAAAACTGGCTCGACGCATAAATGCGCTGTGGCGGGGCAGAACCATCTCGACCTTTTCGCCATCGGCCGATACCACGACCCAGTCACCCACGGCGACCTCAGCCCCAATGTTGCGCACCCGCACCGGTTCGATGCCCATTGACGGCGGGCCGTACCAAACGGTGCTCCAACCCCGGTCAAGGCGCGACACCCGGCCAGGTAAATTGGTCCCATCGAGGGCATGCGACTGGTTTTTGGCGACTTCGGAGCGCGTTGATTCCCAGGTCACATCCCATGTGACATTCCAACCAAGCGCCATCCGTGGGTCGTTCACATAGGTGACCGTAGCCTCAGATCGGCACTCTTCCCCCGAACCAGTGCCAAAGGAACCCCCAACATGTTGTCTCGCCTTGCCCACTGGTGCTTCCGTCGCCACTGGCTCACCATCATCATTTGGCTCGTCGCACTCTTCGGTGGCAGCACCATCGCCAACGGAGTTATTGGTGGCGGTGCCTTTGAAACTCGATTTTCGATTCCTAATACTGAAAGTCTCCGGGCCCTGAACCTTTTACAGGACGCCTTCCCCGATTCAGACACCATCACTGATGCGCAGATCGTTTTCCAGGTTGCATCAGGCATCCCCGACGGCGTCAACAACGCCGAGGTGCAAACGATCATGACCGAAGTATTCACCCAGATTGAAGCCGGCGTTGAAGGCCTCACGATTACGTCCCCATTTGAGAACCCGCGATTAGTAAGTGCCACCCAACCCATTGCCTATGCCATCATGCGGCTTCCCGACGGTGACTCGCAGGCCGAGCAACAAAAAATCGGCGATGAAATTCGTGCAATCACCGAACCAATTCTTGTCGAACGTAATGCAATGAATGTCGTCGATGTTGAATTCGGCGGAGATCCCTTCGTTGAATTTGAACTTCCCGAGAGTGAAGTTGTCGGCTTGCTGGCCGCAATCATCATTTTGGTTCTCGCATTCGGATCAGTTCTTGCAATGGGACTTCCTATTGGCACCGCGCTCATTGGACTCGGCACCGGAATTTCGATCGTCACAATGCTCAGCCACATCATGGAGATGCCCGACTTCGTTGTGCAGATCGGCGGCATGATCGGTATCGGTGTTGGTATCGACTACGCGCTATTCATTGTGACGAGGTTCCGCGAAGGCACGCGGGCAGGCTTGTCGCCCGAAGATGCGACCGCTGTTGCGATCGACACCGCAGGCCGTGCAGTTTTGTTCGCTGGCATCACCGTCATGGTGTCATTACTCGGCATGTACATGATGGGTATGAAGTTCATATATGGACTCGCAATTGCTGCATCAACAGTTGTTGGTGTCATGGTTGTCGCTGCGCTCACGTTGCTTCCCGCGCTGTTGGCCTTAGTAGGACATCGCATTGATATCACCACGCGTGCTGCGCTTATTTCACTCATTACATTTTCGACAGTTTCGTTAATTGGGGTTGTTTTCTTTGGCTCTTTGTCACTCATTGGCGTCGGAGCCTTGATGGCTGTCAT
>CAMDER010000151.1 GCA_945896935.1 Bifidobacterium breve
TGCAAGAAGCACGGCGGTTTCTATCTCGGTTCAATTGGCGGACCCGCCGCACGTTTGGCCCAAGACTGCATCACCAAAGTTGAAGTTTTGGAATATGCCGAACTGGGCATGGAAGCGGTCTGGAAGATCGAAGTGCAGGACTTCCCCGCATTCATCGTGGTTGACGACAAGGGCAACGACTTTTTTGACCTGGTCAATAAGCCTTTTTCGGGCACCCCAGTCTCACTCAAGAAGTAATTCTTCCCCGTCCATTTCACCCACTTTGGAATATGGCTGCCGCTAGGCGGTAACTATCTTCCAAAGTGGCGGAAAATGAGCGTTACGGTTAGGGGTGAGGGTCGAGGAGGGTGGAGAGGCAAAGTTCGCCTTCACGGGTCTGGCCACCATCGCGCAAGAATTTCTCCATCGCCTCACGCGCCCCGGGTCCTCCCAAGGTCGCACTGAACGCATTTCCTTCAGCCAACAAATCTTGTTCAACTTCTTTTTCGGCACGAATCACCGAAGCCTTACCTGCAGCAATCGCATGGGACGGGAACGACGCAATCCGCCGCGCCAAACGTTCAACAAAAGGCCACAACTCGTCATGAGGCAACGAACGATTTACCCACCCATATCGTTCGGCCTCAACTGCATCAAAGTCGTCGCAACCCAACACAACTTCGAGTGCTCGTGATCGACCCATGAGTCGCGCCAAACGTTGCGTTCCACTTCCACCAGGAATGATCCCAAGTCCAACTTCGGGCTGGTTAAAAACTGCACCTGGGTGATCGCCGTGAGGCAAAACTGCAAAGCGCATATCGCAACTCAAAGCCAATTCACTTCCGCCTCCACCCACTCGGCCTTCAATCACCGCGATCGTCGCTTTGGGCATCGTTCGTAATGCTTCGCACATCACGTGATACGAATTCAATTCAGTCGCAAGAGCGGTTTGTGTTGGGAAAGTCAGAATCGCGGCTACATCGAAATGAGCGATAAAGAACTCTGGGTTCGCCGACGAGATCAGAACAACACGAATATCATCATCAACTGCAAGTTCACTGATCACCTTCGCAGTTTCAAGAAATAAATCAAATGTGAACAGATTGATCGGCGGACTGTTGAGAACAATGCGTGCGATGCCATCAGCCTTCGTGACAGTAAGTCCTGTTCCCATTGATTTCCCCCATCAATAGATATTGCCTGATTTGTAGTGCGACTACTTCAAAAGTGATTTCACCATTGCACGAGTTTCAGCAACTTCGTCTGGTGTCGCACCAAATTCAACGGCCGCAAAATCGGTGACTCCAATTTCGCCCAAAGCCATAATGCGATCGGCAACTTCGGATGCACTTCCGATGATTGCAATATCGGCCGGACCAGCAGCGCCTTCTTTGTCGAGCATCGCGCGGTAGCTCGGCAACTGTCCGTACACCACAAACACTTGCGCTGCACGCTTCAGCGCAGCTTCGCGATCGTTTGTGACACACACTGGCAATGCCGCAATAACACGAGTTGAATCGCGACCCGCTTTTTCAGCAGCCGTCTTCAAAGTAGGAATGGTGTGATTCGCCAAAGTTTGCGGACCTGTACACCATGTGAGAGTTCCGTCAGCCAATGCTGCGGTCACCTTGAGCATCTGCTCACCAAGCGCAGCAATCACAACGTTGGGACGAGTGCCACCAGGAACACTCACGCCGCCGTTCACATTGAAGGCTTCGCCCTTATGCGACACCGGCTTACCTTCAAGCAGGGGCATCATCACTTCAAGATATTCGCGCATGTGTCGAACTGGCTTGTCAAAGCTCATGCCCCACATCGACTCAACAACGATCTGGTGACTGAGCCCGATTCCCAAACACAAGCGACCGCCAGCAGCAGCGTTAACGGTTAATGCTTGCTGAGCCATCATCATTGGGTGGCGTGGATACGTCGGCACAACACTGGTGCCGAGTTCGATACGTGGCACTTCGCGACCAATCACTGCCAAAGCAGTTAGTGCATCGTGACCAAAGATTTGCGGAGCCCAATAGCTCGCAAAACCATCAGCTTCGGCCCTACGTGCCTCGGCCACCATGGCATCAATAGTTCCGTCGTTTGAAGCTCCACCAAAAATTCCTATGCGCATGGGCTAACCATAACGCCTGCCGAACTCGCGAGAAGGATCGAGGCTTAAGCGAGGCTGACGAGCTCAAGCCAGTCATGACTGAAGTAGTCGACTTGGCCGTCAGGCATCAATAACACCTTGGTTGGCTTGAGATGCTCAACGAATTCGGTGTCGTGGCTCACGAAAATAATCGCGCCCTTCCATCCCGACAAAGCATTGGCAACTGCCTCACGGCTCGCTGGGTCGAGGTTGTTGGTTGGTTCGTCAAGTAACAACAAGTTATTTCGACCGACCATCAACATCGCTAGGGCCAACTTGGTCTTTTCTCCACCCGACAAAGTTCCTGACTTCTGGTTCACTTTGTCGCCCGACAAGCCGAACATTCCGAGCAATGCTCGCAACTGTGTTTCGGTCAGCGAAACACCGACTGGAACTTCACGGCGAATATTTTCAAGCAATGTTGCATCGGTATTGAGGTTGTCGTGCTCTTGCGCGTAATAACCACAGTTCACTTGATGACCAAATGAGTAATCACCGAGATCGGCCTTGGTTTCACCAGCAAGAATTCGTAGCAAACTTGTCTTTCCTGCACCGTTTAAACCAAGAACCAACAAACGCTCACCACGACCAAGATCAAATGTGACGTCTTCGAACACGGGAGGTCCGCCGTAGCCCTTACATAGGTGCTTGGTTTCAATCACTGTCACACCACACGGTGGCGGATCAGGAAACTTCACTTGCAGCACACGCCCGCCGGTTGGGGCAACAACTTTCTCACCTTGCAAACGATCAATCCGCTTTTCAATGCTGTGAGCCATCGCAGCCTTAGTTGCCTTTGCTCCAAAGCGATCAACAACAGTTTGCAGACGATTGATTTCTTTAGACTGCAAAGCAGCCTTTTTAATCATGCGCTCTTCGTCTTCGGCGCGCGAGCGTCGATACTGGCTGTATGTGCCTTTGTACTCAATGACATGACCCGTGGCATCTTCGGCGTCACGATCTAGGTGCAATACGCGGGTGATCGCCTCATCGAGCAAGTCAAGGTCGTGGCTGATCACTAAAAGTGCGCCACGATATTGACGCAAGAAACCAAGTAACCAAGTCTTTGCATCAATATCTAAGTGGTTAGTCGGTTCGTCAAGCAACAACGCATCACTACCAGCGAACAGAATTCGTGACAGTTCAACACGACGTCGTTCTCCACCTGACAAAACACCGACAGGAAGATCGAGCCGGGTACCACTCATACCCAGGCCAGCAGCGATACTTCGGGCTTCACTCTCGGCGGCATAACCACCCTTCAGCGAAAACTCTTCTTCGGCCTTGCTATAACGCGAGACATTTCGTTCACTCGCATCTTCTTCCATCGCGATGCGTAGCTTTTCAAGCCGCATCAAATCATCGTCAACGTTGCGACCCGACAAGATGTGAGAAATTGCGGTTCGTCCGTCGTAAATTCCGGCAATGCGTGGATCTTGGGGAAGGTACCCAAACCCACCTTTTCGCATAATCTTTCCGGCTATTGGTTCAGCCTCGCCACCAAGAACTTTAAATAACGTTGTCTTACCGGCTCCGTTACGACCCACGAGTCCGACCTTGTCCTTGGGCATGACGGTGAAGGTGGCGTTCTCGACAACGAGACGACCACCAATCTCGACCGAAAGCGATTGGACCTGAAGCACCCCTTGAGTGTGTTGGTTCAAACCGCCATGCGCAACCACCGTGACAGGTATCCGAGCTTTATCTTGCTATTTACGGACCAGTTGTCGTTGAAATCGTCGGCGGAAGTGTCGTACCTGGCAGGGTAGTTGTTGCGACAGCAACTGTCGAACTAGTGGGCACAGAAGTACTCGCAGCAACGACAGAGGTTGAGGTCGAGCCAACCAAGGTTGTTTCAACATTGGTTGTTACTGGAAGCAAATTTGATAATGGTGCATCGTCTTTAAATTCGACTTTCAGACATTCACCCGGTACATCACCAGGAGCATTGCCTAAAGCTTCAATGATTGAATCCATCAGCAATACATTGCCTTCATCAACGGGATGGATTCCGTCTTTCCAGAGCACTCCTGGGGTCTTTGAAATCTCACGCCAATCGACGAGCCACAAATTATCGCGAGTACGTACTTCTTCTTCAATGACTGTGTTGACTTCCCGAATAAAAGGCTTGTATTCCGTCGCAGTGAGAATAATCACCGGGCGTGGAGCCAACTCATCAAGGATCTTGTCAAGATATTCCTTGTAGACATCTTGCTTCTTTCCATAATTCGTACCAAGAAAGAGGACCGCGGCATCAAAGCCTTGCGGCAACTTTTTGTTCACAATGCGCAAGCCCAAATCAATGAAACGTCCGCG
>CAMDER010000152.1 GCA_945896935.1 Bifidobacterium breve
CCTTGGTAGCCGTAACCTTCGACCAAATTCGCGGTGATTGATGATTGAAAACCGAGCCGCCACAACAACTTGTCGCTTGCTTTTGCGAGCACTTCAGGACTCATCGTCAACAAGAAGTTTTCTTGTTGACGAATAAAACTCTTCACACACGAGTTGGTGATCACGTAACGGAATTTGTCTGAATGATTCACTGCGCCGCCGTGCAACAGTCGACCATCAAACATCAAGATGGTTCCGGCTTTTGCTTCGAGGTTGATTGGCTTGGGCATCGAGCCATACAACGCATACGGTCCACCAGTTCCGTTTGGCTTATGCGAACCCGGAATAAACAGTGTTCCACCATTCACTTCATTGACGTCTTGCAACACATACATCGTGTTCACCAACACCGGAGCTTCACGCGGATTGTATGGCGCAATGAATGTTTGATCTTGATGCATCGGTTGTGGATGGCAATTCGGATACGAAATATTGGAAAGAAAACTGAAGTGGTTCCAGCCAATTCCGAGCGTTTCATCCAATAAACGCTCAATTATTGGGCCTGCTTGCACACCCTCTGGATCATGCTCAAGGCACTTCACAAAGTCGTCGCCTTTATTGACGAGCGACCACACGTGCTGTTGCGACTTCACGAGATACGCAATACCTAACGCTCGTTCAGCAGCAGCTTGCTCTTCAATACGCTCACGCAAACGAGTGCATTGTTCTTGTGACATTCCATCTTCAATGAGGCAATAGCCCCAATCAAAAAGATTCTGTCGCATCACAGTGATGTCTTTTGTTGGTTGCGGAAGATCAATGTCTTTCCAGTATTCATGTTTACGCGCAACGGTCGTGTCGTAATACCAACCCTTACCCCACTCAAGTTCGGCATCATCTTTCGGCGGCGTCAACCACTGATTGTTCAAATAGATCGAGACGTACGGTTCGCCCGATTGCAAAAAATCGTTGTACGGCCGAAATGCGTCAACCGATGATTGAGCGATTGCTTCAGCTGTGAACTCGCGTGGAATCGCCATTGTCTTGCCCCCAAAACCAACGAAAAGTTTCGTCTGTAAATCAGACAATACTCATGGTTCTTCAGACGCAACGACTGCAGATCTGCCCGAACCTCAATTTTGAGATCTTCAAAAAATCTCAAGAAAATCAACGGAAATCCACCATCTGCGCATTTTCATGAAATATGTTTACGGACATGAAGAAACGCGACCTCATCCAAGCAGTATCCGACCACACCGGTATCGACAAGAAGACGGCCACAACAGCCGTTGAAGGTACGATCGACGTCATCTTGGCCAACGTGGCTAAGGGCGAAATCGTCAACCTTTCCGGTTTTGCAAAATTCGCAAAGATCAAGCGTCCCGCACGCATGGGTCGTAACCCAGCAACGGGTGCGACCATCAAGATCGCCGCGAAGACAGTTGCCAAGATCACCGCACTCAAGGGCTTCAAGGACATCGCCCTTGGTGTGTCTCCGGCACCTAAGTTGAACAAGGCTGGCGCCGTTGCTGCTGCAGCTGCTGCTAAGGCCCCGGCCAAAAAGGCAGTTGCGAAGAAGGCTCCCGCCAAGAAAGCTCCTGCTAAAAAAGCTCCTGCAAAGAAGAAGGCAGTTGCTAAGAAGGCTCCAGCACGTAAGGCTCCCGCCAAGAAGGCTCCGGCCCGCAAGGCTCCCGCCAAGAAGGTTGTTGCGAAGAAGGCTCCGGCCCGCAAGCGCTGAGCAATTCCTAGTCCAGTAACTCGAACCCCCGTTGCGCAAGCAGCGGGGGTTCTTTTTTATCCCTGATTTTGTTTGTGATTCTGGTGCAGAATTGTTACGAAATACGCAACGATTCTGCACCAGAATCACGAGGGGCCCAGTTCTAGTACGGAAGGGTGTACGTGTTTTCGAGTTCGTCTTGCACCACCGTGGCGGCGTGATCGGTGGTATCGACCACCAGCTCTTCGTCCAAGATGCGTGACCTAAACGCCCAGCCAGCGGGCAACTTCAACCGACCAGCTAAATCGCCCAGGTTCGACTGATTCAAGGTTGGGTCGACACCGATGCAGTACGCCTGCATGATGTACGCCTTGCCGTCGGCGTTGATCAATTCATAGACCACCGAGCCGGCGTCAAAGAAGAACACTGCACCGCGGTTGACGAAACGCTCTTGATACGGCACGGTGCTGGGAGTATCGCCCAAGTCGACCGTGGCAATACGCCGCATCATGAGCCCGTTGAATTCGCGCATCACTGGTTCGACGAACGCAACCTTGGTGCCCAGGCCATCGAGCATCCAATAACGCGGCCCATTGAGCTTTACGAACAAAGCACCCATATCTTTGGCGATCTCGTCGGCATTGAGCGTGTCCCACAACTCGGCGGGACAGTCATTGATCATTTGTGTGCCATATACATCGGCTTGCAACTTCTCGTCACGTGACATCACGGCCAAAACTTCGCCGTAGCGCACACCCCGCATGTCAGAAATGAGTCGTTGTGATTTGTCGGTAGTCATCGTGATTCCTCGCCACTCGTGAACAAGTCCAAACTAGTGGCATTTATCGTGCCACTACAACAGCGATCAGATCCTGCCGAGCAGGCCATACCTCGTACCATTAACTCCGTGAATCAATCCGTTTCCGCTCGCCCGCATTTGCCTGGGCTTGATGGGTTGCGAGCCTTGGCAGTCATCGGAGTTTTGGCGTTTCACGACGATCGACTCACCGGTGGCTTCCTGGGAGTCGACTTGTTCTTCGCAGTGTCGGGTTTCTTGATCACGACTTTGCTCATTGATGAGTTACAGCGAACGAACACGATTGACCTGATTGGTTTTTGGGGACGACGCCTTCGACGATTGCTTCCGGCCGTCATGGTGCTTTTAGTCGTCGTCGTCATTTTCTTTCGACTATTTGCCGACACGGGCCAGTGGATCATCGCTCGCAACGACGCACCGTGGGCGCAGTTCTATGTCGCTAACTGGCATCAGATCAGTTCAGGTGCGGGCTACTGGGATGCATTTGCGGCACCGTCAGCATTTGAACATCTGTGGAGCCTCGCAATTGAAGAGCAGTTCTATGTGGTGTGGCCGTTACTCGTTACAGTCGCATGGCGTATTGGGCGCACCCGCGCCCTAGGAGTCCTCGCTGGTATTGGAATCATCGCATCGTTCGTTGCAATGCTGACGATTTACGACGGCGGCGATCCGACTCGCGTCTACATGGGAACCGACACCCGGGCATTTTCGTTACTTTGCGGAGCCTTCGTTGCCCTGCCAGCGATACGTCACGCAATCACTGCGGGAATGCAAAAGTTTCGTCGTGCTGCGAGTGGTCTCACCGTCGCACTCATCGTCGCACTCGGGTTCATGTGGTTCACTGTTGACGGACAAAGTCAGTGGCTCTTTCGCGGAGGACTGTTAGCTCATTCGATTGCGTCGTCACTACTGGCAATTCTTGTTGCCTCGTCAAGCAGCAGATTGTCCGTGATGTTCTCGTGGCGACCACTCGCGCACATCGGGCGACTCTCATATGCGCTGTACCTCTGGCATTGGCCTGTGTTTATTTTCTGCACGAGCGAACGCTTAGATGTTGACGGTCTGACTCTGACGGCGATACGCATGGGAATCACGCTTGCACTCAGCATTGCTTCATATCTACTCGTGGAACAGCCCATTCGACACAAGGCGAAGTGGGCCCACGGCTCACAAGGCCGCAAAGCTTTTGTGGTCACGACTCTTGCCGCGATCGTCATCTGGACATTGATCACAGTTCCCGAAACAACTAACAAAGTCAACGCCGATGCACTGACTTCAGCAGTTGTCACGACAACAACGACCGAGCCTTCGCTTGAAGTGAACACAACAACTTCAACAACATTGGTTCAACAAAAGCCCGTCGTTTCTAGTCTGTATTACCTGGGTGATTCTGTCGCCTACGACATGTGGCCTGCTATCGGGGCAGTACTTCAAGCCGCCAATGTCACGGCAAACTCTGGTGCGTTTGGCGGAGTTGGAATCATTCCGACCGAGGTCAACACAACTCCGCTGCAATCACTCGCAGTTGAACTTGATCGCTACGCCGTTGATTTGTTGATTTTGCAACTTTCGGTTTGGGACGCTCAACAAGACAACAGCAAACAACAGGCAGCACTTGACGATCTCGTCACATTCGTCACCGAGCGAAATCTGCACCTTGTCTTCGTTTCGTTCCCGTCAATTGCCCCCGATAGAAGCGAGCCCGGACAGACATCTCTCGAAGACAAAGCTCGGGCCGTAGCCAACCAGTCTGATGGCTCAATCATTTACTTGGATCAACGGTCGGTCCTTGGTGAGGTGTTCACGCTTGACATTGACGGCGATGGCAACCCCGAACGTAAACGTGATGGCATTCATGTGTGCCCCAC
>CAMDER010000153.1 GCA_945896935.1 Bifidobacterium breve
GCAGCATTGAACGATGCCTATGCCGCTGGATATGTTGGCAAGAACATATTGGGATCAAAGTTTTCTGTTGACATCGTGTTGCACTGGGGTGCTGGTGCATACGTGGTTGGTGAAGAAACTGCGTTGATCGAAAGTCTTGAAGGTAACCGTGGTATGCCGCGACTCAAGCCTCCGTACTTCCCGGCCGCTATTGGCCTGTACGGTCAGCCGACCATCGTGAATAACGTTGAAACTTTGGCGAACTTGCCATGGTTGATGCTCAACGGAGCCGAGGCCTACACCGCCATCGGAACCAAGACTTCACCAGGTACGCGCATGGTCGCAGTGAGCGGTCATGTCAATCGCCCCGGTGTTTACGAAATCATTAACGGAATCACCACCTTCCGTGACTTGTTGTACAAAGAAGAATTCTGTGGTGGCATTCGCAATGGCAACCAGTTGAAAGCATTTGTGCCTGGTGGCGGTTCGGCACCTTGGTTCACCGAAGATCAACTCGATATTCCTTTCGAAGGACCACAAGCAGGCGCTGCTGGTTCGATGCTCGGATCTGGTGCGGTCATGGTGATGGATGAGACAACCGACATTCCCGCCGCTGCTCTCACCTTGACTCGTTTCTACGCGCACGAATCATGCGGTAAGTGCACACCATGTCGCGAAGGCGGAACATGGCTTGAGCGAATTTTGAGTCGAGTCGTTGATGGTAAGGGCACGATGGCCGACCTTGATCAGCTCATTGAAGTTGGAACATCAATTTGTCCTGGCGATTTCCCGCACGCGTCAAATGCAAAGTTAGGTATTAGCGCGGTGCCGTTCCCGTACAAGATGAACACCATTTGTTTCGTCGGACCTTCGGCATACGCACCTGTGAACTCGGCGCTTGTTTTGTTCCGTGAAGAATTTGAAGCCAAGATCGTCAAGCGCAACACGATCCCCGTCACCGCCGTTGGAGCTGCGTCATGACCACGACTGAACCCAACATCGAAAATGCGGCACCAGTTGACTTGCCTGTTGACCCAAATGCCATCACGATGTCAATCAACGGTAAGCCCGTTGCGGCTCGTAAGGGCGAACTGATCATTGCTGCTGCCGATCGCAGCGGCGATTACATTCCGCGTTTCTGTTACCACCCACGTATGAGCGCAGTCGGCATGTGTCGTCAGTGTTTGGTTGAAGTTGAGGGCCCCCGCGGACCAATGATGGTGGTCAGTTGCATGACGCCAGTCGCTGAAGGCCAAATCGTGCGCACCGAAACCGAACAGGTGAAGCGCGCGCAAGAAGGCATCGTTGAATTGTTGTTGGCGAATCACCCACTCGATTGTCCGGTATGCGACAAGGGTGGCGAATGCCCGCTACAAGATCAAGCGTTCAGCCATGGTCCGGGCGAAAGTCGTTACATCGAAGAGAAGCGCCACTACGAAAAGCCGATTCCGATCAGCGATCTGGTTTTGCTCGATCGTGAGCGCTGCATCTTGTGCGATCGTTGTACGCGGTTTGCCGACGAAGTTGCTGGCGATGCGTTAATTCAATTCACGTCACGTGGAAATAACACGCAAGTACAGACTTTCCCCGACGAACCATTTAGTTCGTACTTCTCGGGTAACACCGTGCAAATTTGTCCAGTGGGTGCCCTCACTGCACAGCCATACCGATTCAAGGCTCGCCCCTGGGACCTTGAGAAGACGGAGAGCACGTGCACAACTTGTTCAGTTGGTTGTCGTATCACTCTTGAGTCAAGTCGCGATGAACTATTGCGCTATCAGGGTGTCGATAGCGATCCGGTGAACCACGGTTGGTTGTGCGACAAGGGTCGCTTCAATTTTGAATCAGTGAAGAGTGATCAGCGTCTGACCGAACCGATGGTCAAGCACAACGGGGCCTTGGTTCCGACATCGTGGAGTTCGGCATTGTCGACCGCAGCGGGATTGATTTCGCAAGCTATTAAAGACAACGGAGCACAAAGCGTTGCCATTATTGGTGGTGCTCGTGGAACCAACGAAGATGCTTACGCTTGGTCTTTGTTTGCTCAGGCTCTCAGCGTCACCAACGTTGATGCACAACTTGATGACGGTCTGCCGGCGTCCGTGTACGGATACAACCAGGCAACGATTGATCAGGCAGCTAACGCAACGACAGTTATTCTGTTGTCGCCAGACCTCAAAGAAGAATTGCCAATTTTGTACCTGCGTTTGCGCGATGCCTCTGAAAAGAAGCGCAGCAAACTGATTGAATTCGCTCCGAAGAAAACTGGTATCACGCGTTATGCATGGAAGTCAGTGGCATACGAACCAGGCAACCAAGTCGCCGTTGTTGCCAGCACTTTGGCCGAAGCAACTGTTGCAGCTCAAGTTGCCAAAGGTTCAGTTGTTGTAGTCGTCGGTCGCGCCAACTTGGCCGAAGACGATTCGTTCACGATGGCTGCACTCGATGCAGTGATGGCCGCTGCTCCTCATGCTGCGGTATTGCCAGTAGTACGCCGTGGCAATGTGCGCGGCGCGATCGAATCTGGTTTGGTGACTGGATCGACGACTTCAATCTTGCGTGCAGCTGCTGCTGGAAAGATCAACTGCTTGATTCTTCTTGGTGCCGACCCGATTGCTGATGTTCGTGACACCGAACTAGTTCGTCAGGGCATGGCTGCCGTTCAACATGTCATTGCAATTGATACTTTTGCCTCAACTTCATCGCAACGCGCCGACGTATTGTTGCCCGCTGCAGCGTTTGGTGAAAAAGACGGAACCACGACCAACCTTGAAGGACGAGTGACACAACTCAATCGCAAGGTCAATGTTCACGGCACCGCTCGCCCCGATTGGATGATCGCTATCGAACTAGCCGACTATTTGGGTCACGACCTGGGTGTTGGTTCGGTACAAGAAGTACACCAACAGTTAGTGAGCAAAGTTGCCGCATTCGCCGATGCAACTCGTTCCGCACTCGCCATCAACCCAGACGGAATTTTGTTGCGCCGTTCAACGAGCAACGGTTCTGCAGCCACCACGCCAGTCGCACCCGATCGCCCCGGTTTTGGTTATCGCTTAGTCGTGAGCCGCAAGTTGTACGACAACGGAAGCAACGTGGCACATTCGGCGTCGTTGGCTCCATTGGCAACTAGTTCGTCATTGCACATGCATCCGCTCGACCTTGATCGACTCGGAGCATCAGTTGGTGCTCAGGTCAAAGTTTCAAGCGATCGCACATCAATTGTGATGCCGATCGTGGCCGATGAATCAGTGACTCGTGGGACTGTCTGGGCGCCTTGGGCACAAAGCGGTTCAAACATTGGCGAACTGATTGATTCGTCACGTTTGGTGAATGATGTGAAGGTGGAAACACTGTGAACAACACCACTTCAATTCTGGGTCTAGATCCAATCGCCATTGGTGATCTGATTTGGGCACCGCTTTTGATCATCTTGCTCAAGGTCGTTGTGGTCTTTGTTGTCGGACTTGTTGCCACCATGTTGATGGTGTGGTTTGAGCGCAAAGCAATCGCTGGCATGGGTAACCGCATCGGACCAAATAAGGCGGGCCCGTGGGGTTTGCTGCAAACTTTGGCCGACGGAATCAAGTTGTTCTTCAAAGAAGATTTGTTGCCCGATCGTGCTGATCGATTTGTTTTCAAACTGGCTCCCTACTTGGCGTTTGTCCCGGCTTTCTTGGTGTGGGCAGTCATTCCACTTGGCGGCGATTTCTCGAACGGCAAAGATGGTTTGGTCACGTGGTTTGGTCACGCGACTCGTGTGCAGTTAGCCGATCCGCCGATTGGTGTTTTGTTGTTGCTGGCCTTGTCATCGATTGCCGTGTACGGAATCATGTTGGCTGGTTGGTCAAGTGGTTCCAAGTATCCATTGCTCGGATCGGTGCGTGCTTCGGCACAAATGGTTTCGTACGAAGCAGCACTTGGTCTGAGCCTCGCCACAGTGATTCTGTTGGCAGGAACTTTGTCAACAAGTGGCATCGTTGGCCACCAATCAAGTTTCGCCGATTGGCACGTGGTGTCAACTGGTGTCATTCCGTTCATCATTTTCATGTTGGCTGCCACCGCCGAAATGAATCGTCCACCGTTCGACTTGGTTGAAGCCGAGCAAGAACTTGTTGGTGGATTCAACACCGAATACTCAAGTATTCGATTCGGTCTGTTCTTCTTGGCCGAGTTCATGAACACCATCACTATGAGTGGTGTCATCGTGACATTGTTCTTTGGTGGCCCGCAGGGCTTGTTCAATATTCCTGGTATTCCGGGAGCCATTGAAGGTTCAATTTGGCTCATTGCCAAAGTACTGGTGTTCTTGTACATCTACGTCTGGATGCGAGCCACGTTGCCTCGCTTCCGTTACGACCAGTTGATGGATCTTGGTTGGAAGATTTTGATTCC
>CAMDER010000154.1 GCA_945896935.1 Bifidobacterium breve
CGCGCTCATGCTTTGGCCTTTGCTGCCGAAGGCGCCAAGGTCGTCGTCAATGACGTCGGTGCATCGCTCACTGGCGAAGGTCACGACCTCACACCGGCAGCAGAAGTTGTTGCCGAAATCAAAAGCATGGGCGGCGAGGCAATCGTCAACGATGATGACGTAAGCGATTGGGATGGCGCAGGTCGCATGATCAAGCAAGCCATTGACACGTTTGGTCACCTTGACACCTTGGTGTGCAACGCCGGCATTGTGCGCGATCGCATGATTGTGAACATGTCAATCGATGAATGGGACGCGGTGATGAAGGTCCACTTACGCGGCATGTTCTGCCCCGTTCGTCAAGCAGTTGATTACTGGCGCGGCATGAGCAAGGCGGGTAAACCTATCGATGCCCGAGTCGTCACGACATCGTCGGGCGCCGGACTGTTTGGCAGTGTGTCACAAGCCAACTACTCAGCAGCCAAAGCAGGTATCGCTTCTTTCACCATTGTTGCCGCGGCCGAACTCGATCGCTACGGTGTCAAGATCAATGGCATCGCTCCATCTGCTCGTAGTCGCATGACCGAAGAAGCATTTGCCGACATGATGAAGAAGCCCGATTCTGGTTTTGATGCCATGGACCCCGCCAACGTGAGTCCGGTTGTTGTGTGGTTGGGTTCATCGGCCTGCGAAATTTCTGGTCGCATGTTCGAAACTGCTGGCGGCGAACTTTCGGTTGCTGATGGCTGGCAACATGGTCAACCGTTCAATAAAGGTGCTCGTTACGAGCCTGCCGAAATTGGTGCTGTTGTGGCCGATCTCATTCGTGAAGCACCAAAACCTGCTGCTGTTTACGGAGCCAACTAATGAGTGACGATGTGTTTGCTGCAGATGGCCGAGTCATTGGTTCACGTGCGCTCGCAACACGTCGCAAACTTCTTGATGCAACTGCCAAGTTGTTGCAAGAACAAGGAATTCTTGATCTTCGCGTGGTTGATATCTCTCGCGATGTTGGTTCATCACCAGCAACCTTTTATCAATACTTCAACGATGTCGACGAAGCCATTCTTGAACTCGCCAAAGAAGCAACTGAAGACGAGAAACCGTTAGTAGCTCTCTTGCAACCTGGCTGGAACGAATCTGATGGCCTAGAACGAGCCGGACGATTTGTGGATGCATACATGGCGTATTGGGATACACATCACGCAGTTCTTCGCGCCCGTAACTTAAAGGCCGAAGAAGGTAACCGTTATTTCCGTGCCGTACGCACCGAAGCAAACTTGCTCGTGATGGACGCACTTCAGGCGATGGTCGCTGAAGGAATTGCTGCTAAACGACTTTCAGATTCGCTCGATCCGTTTACCACGGCAGCGGCTGTCGTTGCCATGTGTGAGCGGCTCTTGGCTTTCCGACCAGAGATGGCTAAGCGCGGCGCCAACCGTGACGCAATTCGAAATACTTTGGCAACACTGCTTTACGGCGCCTTGACCGGCCACTAGATCCGCGTTACAAACCCCGAATCACAGACTTGGGATAAGGCTGGCGAGTTCTTTGAATTCGTTCATTGTCACTGCAGCCGGATTTGCTGACAACACCTGAATACTCACATGGTCAGCACCGGCATCAAGATGTGCCTTGATACGTGCATGAATGTCATCGAGAGTTCCCCAAGCAACAATTGCGTCAACCAATTTGTCTGATGGGCCGTTCGCAGTGATGAGGTCTTCGTCTCCCCAACCCAAACGTCGCAAGTTGTTGGTGTAGTTCGGAAGCCCCATATATGTCGACATGTGTCCGCGAGCAACAGCGCGTGCTTCTTCGGCATTAGTTGAAAAGACAACGGCCTGTTCGGGAGCCAACAATGCATCGGGGCCAAGCGCGGCACGAGCAATTGGCGTGTGCTCAACCGGAACAAAATAAGGATGTGCACCCATGGTTCGTTCAGCCGACAACTTCAGCATCTTTGGACCTAATGCAGCCAAGCAACGCGCGGTCGGTTCAGTTGGACCAGACGCGAAGAACAAACTGCGATCCATAGCATCGAGGTACGCAACCATGTTCGTGTACGGCTTGCCGTATGAAGCACCGTGGAAACCTTCAACCGCTGGTTGGTGACTGACACCAATACCCAGCAAGAAGCGATCGGGAAATGCTTGGGTTAAAGTTTTTTGACCAGCAGCCATCGTCATTGCCGAACGCGCATGCAATGATGCAATACCCGTTGCCATGATGAGTTTTTCTGTCGCCGACAACAACAAGCCACATGACGCAAATGGTTCGCGACCAACTGCCTCAGGAACCCACACTGCGCCAAAGCCCAATTCTTCAATCTGAGCCGCAACCTTTTGCGCCTCTTTCATGGGCTGCATGTCAAGTTGGAAAGTCCAGATACCTAATTTACCGAGTGAGTTCTTTGTGAGAGCCATATAAGAAACCTAGTCGGCTACTGCACTTATTCGTTGAGCCAAGCATCGATCAGTTTGCGGGCAATTGAAATTCCGGGAGGAATATTGGGCAATGCATCTTTGCGATACCAATTCGCATCAAGAATTTCGGTGGGGTCACACACGATGTCACCGCTCACCCACTCGGCGCGAAAGCCCAACATCAAACTGTGTGGGAAGGGCCATGGCTGACTGCCCATGTACTTCACCGTCCCGACGTTCACTCCGACTTCTTCGAACACCTCGCGTACCACTGCACCTTCAAGTGTTTCGCCTGGCTCAACAAATCCAGCAAGACAGCTATACATCGGTCCTCGGAATTGCACGCCTTGCGCAAGTAATGCTTCTTGATCGGGGCCATCTTCACCACGCGTCACCAACGTGATCATCGCTGGTGCGAGTCGCGGAAAGTTCATGAGTCCACAAGACGGGCAACGCATGGCGCGCTCACCACGGGCCGGCTCGGTCGCTTCAGCGCAACGACCGCAGAATCGATGGGTGCGAGCCCACTCAACTAATTGCACCGCTCGCCCTGCGATCAACCAATCTTCTTCGGGAGCACGTCCAAATAAACTGAACAGATCGAGTGCTCCGCCATCGGATGGGTCTTGTCCTCGTGGCACGTCAACGCCCCAGCATGCCTGCCCATCCAGCATTCCTAAGAAATGTGTCGAGTAGTCAGACTCGGCAGCCTCATCATGAATCCAGACTTTTGATTCAACAACATGAAAGTACCGATGCCCAACGAGATCGGGGGCTGGTTTCATCGAGAGCTGAAAGCGCGAAGGTCGCGAAATCGAGCCTGGGCCAAAGGATGCGGGTTGCTGCGAATCGGTCACACCTAGAGCATGACCGTAAGATGACCACCATGTCCAACTCCAACACCCCCAACACCGGCCGCACCGTCGTTATTGTCGACGCCGTCCGCACCCCTATCGGCCGCAAGAACGGTGGTTTGTCCACCCTGCACCCCACCGACCTTCTTGGCTTGGTGCAAAAAGCCATTATCGAGCGCACCGGAATCGATCCCTCAAAGATTGAGCAGGTCGTTGGCGGAAACGTCAGCCAAGTAGGCGCGCAAAGCTTCAACGTCACGCGTACCGCATGGTTGTCGGCAGGCCTTCCCCTCACAACTGCTTGCACCACCGTCGACACTCAGTGTGGATCAAGCCAACAGGCAACTGGCCTCGCTGCTTCGCTCATCTCGTCGGGTGTTGTCGACATCGCAGTTGCCTGTGGTGTCGAATCGATGAGTCGTGTGCCGATTGGCAGTAACTCAAACGCATTCACTAAAGATCCCAAGACCAAGGCCGAAGTTTCACTCGGCAAAGCAGTGAGCAAGAGCTACTTCGAACACTACGAATTCACTTCACAGTTCGAAGGCGCCGAGCGCATTGCCGATATCTGGAATATCACTCGCGCCGACACCGACAACTTCGGAATGCAATCACAGCAACGTGCCGCACGCGCGTGGGCCGAGGGTCGCTTTGACGGTCAGTTCATTACAGTCAACGCACCCGATCTCGATGCCGATGGCAAGCCAACCGGTTCAACACATGCAGTTGGCCGCGACGAAGGCATGCGCGAAACCACTCTTGAATCACTCGCTTCACTCAAGCCAGTTGCTCGCGAAAACGGCGTGCACACCGCAGGTAACTCATCACAAATTTCTGATGGTGCTAGTGCCATCTTGATGATGACCGAAGAAAAGGCTAAAGAACTTGGCCTCAAGCCCCGTGCGCGCATTGTTGATAGTTGCCTCGTCGGAGTCGACCCCGTATTGATGTTGACTGGACCCATTGATGCCACCAAGCGTTTGCTTGAGCGCAACAACCTCACCATTGATCAGATCGACACCTTCGAAATCAACGAAGCATTTGCTTCTGTTGTGTTGGCATGGGCCAAAGAAGTTGGCGCCGATCTTGACAAGACCAACCCCAA
>CAMDER010000155.1 GCA_945896935.1 Bifidobacterium breve
TTGGCATTGGGTGGGGCGATGTGTGTTGGCAATCTGGCTGCGGTATTCAAGCCGCGCGACGCGCCACGCGAAGAAGGCGAACTTACCCGGGCGCCAAGGGTCCGCAGTGTCGGCATGGCGCTGTTGGGGTTCGCCGCGGCCGTGTGGGCGACTATAAGTTTGCTCTAGATCAAAACTAGTCACTAGTCGCAAGTTCGTCGTGATTGTTTTTTCTTGCTGGTGTGGCGCTTGCCTTCAAGACGGCGTTCAACTGATGCTCGAGTCGGTTTCGATTTTCTGCGATTTGTTGTGGGTGGCTTTGCAGCATTGTCAATTCGTTTCTTAAGTTGCGTCAAACAAAGTTGACGATTGCGCCATTGACTGCGACTGATTTGACTGGTTACGCGAACTCTTATTGCGAGTGCAGTTGTTATTCGCTGAACTAAAACTTCTGGCCCGGTGATTTCATTAATCGCAACGGTCAAAGTCGCCTTTGATGATGTTTTATTAAGATGTTGCCCACCTGCCCCACCTGAGCGGGCAAAACTCCATTGTAACGCAGCACCTGGTACGACTAAGCCGCTATTAGTTTGTAGATCTTCGTCGGGTTTCACCCTGGCAAGTCTTGCCGAAGTTGTGAGCGGGTGACGGGAATCGAACCTCCATCCTCAACTTGGGAAGCTGACGTTTTGCCATTGAACGACACCAGCATTCACATGTTTGAGAATTGCGGCAATCATCACGTGGCCACTCATGGTGATTACGTCTCGTTTGTCACTGGGAGCCGGGCAATCAATGGTGCGCCGTAACAATTGGCTAGTCGTTGGAGGTTCACACCCGTGGCTGGCGGCGGAGCAAAAGCCTTCAGCCCATGTGGGCCAATGTAAAGGGAATCAACAAATTAGGCTGTGGTGGTGAACGAGACGGCCCTTCGTCGGACATGGATAGTGATGCCCGCTTACAATGCGGAGCGCACTTTGGAACGCACTTACTTCGACGTTCCCGAACGGTTACGCAATCAGGTCCTGCTCGTCGATGACTGTTCAACTGACCGGACGGTCGAGGTTGCTCGATCTCTCGGCCTGGAAGTCATCCAGCACGACCGCAACCTTGGCTATGGAGCTAATCAAAAGACGTGCTACCGCGCGGCACTCGAGAGAGACGCAAGTGTCGTGGTCATGCTGCACCCCGACTTCCAATACGACGCAAGGGTCGTCGAGTTAATGGCCGAATTGATATACCTCGGAACAGTCGACTTTGTTCTCGGAAATCGAATTCGAACGAGAGCCGAAGCGTTGTCCGGCGGAATGCCGAAATGGAAGTACTTCCTGAACCGTACGTCTACGTTTGCCGAAAATCTCATTCTTGGCCAAACAATCGGAGACTTCCACAGCGGGCTACGTGCATATTCTCGTGACTTACTCCTAAAAATTCCATTTCATAGGAACTCGAACGACTTCTCCTTTGATCAGGAAATGATTGTCCAAGCCGTCTCGTTCCAATTCCGCATTGGCGACATTCCTGTCCCCGTCCGCTACATGGACGAGGCGTCGTCAATCAGCTTGAAGCGATCAATTAAGTACGGCCTCGGTGGAATGGGAGCTATTGCTGCCCAAAAGCTTCACCGCATGAGGCTTCGACACGATCTGCGATTTGTCGCCGCTCAGTATTTCGGCCATTAAGCGAGTTGCGTTGAGTTCAACTGAGCGGTACCCGAGAAAGAGGGGGGCTCGCTCAAGCCATCACTTAGTGCTTTCGCTTATCGGCAAGGGCGAAGGAAGGAGAGCACTCGATGTAGGGTGCGCACGAGGTCACCTTCTTGGAGAACTAGCGATACGTGGTTGGGAGTGTGTAGGAATCGATTCTGACGCATCGGATGTCGCGACTTGCGTCGCGCGAGGTCTCGTCGCGGTTGAACTTGACATCACCACCGATCTCGCAGCGCGCCTGGGATCGTTTGATCTTGTGGTCCTCGCGGACGTCCTGGAACACCTGCCGGATCCACTTCGTGTGTTGCGCAGCCTCCATTCAGTACTCAATCCCAGGGCAAAGATTGTGCTTTCGGTGCCTAATGTCGCCAACGTGTCGGTAAGAGCCCAACTACTCTTCGGACGATTTCCGTACTCAAGTCGTGGGATTCTGGATTACACCCATCTTCGATTTTTCACACGACGTACGGTTATGGAGCTTCTGGCGGACTCCGACTTCAGCATTCATCAAACAACTGCATCAGCTGTCCCTCTCGAACTGGTTTGGCCCGTTCTGGAGAGGTCAAGATTCGGACGAATTTTGCTCGCACTGAATGACCGCCTACCCACTCTTTGGAGCGGCGGATTCGCATACCAATACATCGTGGTTGCCTCGCCCAACAACAGTTCTTAACGTTCCTCTCTACTCTCCGTTTTGATTGACCACCAATAGTGCCCGTAAAGTAAAGTTGAACTCTATGAAAGTTAGTGAGCCTGCAAACAGGAGATTCTTTGTTGGATTTCCCTGGCTAACTGCAGTATTCACCTACACGATCTCGTGGGGCTGGCCGTTGATACGTCCGAATACTCTTTATTGGGACGACTGGGCATATATCTTCAACCAACCGAAAAGTTATGCAAGTGAAATCTTTTCCAAGACAGGTTTACCACCGTGGCGATCACTCATTGACCAGGAGCTACTGGTCGTCGGCTACTGGACGATTCGCTGGATGACCTTCATAATGTTCTTTATGGCTGGACTGTTTTTGTTTGAGATACTAAAAAAGATTCCATTTATTTCTCTTATGCAGAGTCAAAGTGTTGTCTTGCTGTTCTTAATCGTCCCGCTTAACCACGCACGAATTGCGTTGGTCATGTTTGGCTATACGACGTCGTATTTTCTGTTTTTTCTTGCCTGGATGTTCCTAGTCAAACACTCAAGCTGGGCTTCCTTTCTTTCCGCTTGTCTTTGTTTCATGTGGTCTTTCATGACACATTCGTTCTTGATTTTCTCAGTGCTTCCGATTCTCCACTTTGTTTATCTGCGTCGTGAGCAACTCTTCTCAAAAAAGCCAAATACCAAAACACTTGCCCAGTTCTGCGTGCTGCTAGGAAGCCCGATGCTTTATTACGTTTTGAGGTCTATGTATTGGCCACCGGATGCCGAATATCTTTGGTATCACACGATTTACCTTCGTGCCGTCTTCGTTTCTGCGGTTTATTTATTGCCATTTATTGTTTCAGCAATCGGAGTTGTTTTATGGGTTTCTCGCGGTAAGCGAGTAACTCCGAAAGCGCTGATGATCACATCTGGTTTTCTGGCTTTTGGTACTGGAGTTTTCCCGTACATATCTTCCGGAAACTTAGATTCACGAATGATATTCTTTTTTTGGGAACTTGGGTGGACAACAAGACACCAATTAATGATGCCGCTGGGGGCATCAGTGATTGGTGTCGCAATTGTTTATCTTATTTTGGAGAACAAGTCCCGACTCATCCTTGGATTGGTGTCAGCACTCATGATCTCACTGAATGTGTTTTGGGGAATCGGGTCTTACGTAGATTCAGTGAAGAGAGACGAAATAGTAGAATTGGTTTCTCATGAGCTTGCGAGTGATGAGTCCTCAAGCTTCGTAGTTGTTGACGAGACGCAGCATCTGAACTTTCGAGGAGGGAGTTACCGCAGGTATGAGTTTGCCGGGCTCTTTTCCAAAGCAGGGAAAGCTCCTATCCCTGTTATCAAGGATGAATGTGGGGATGAGTCGGATCAAACTGAAGTCATCATCAAATCAGATAAAGGTCTCCTTGAAGCTTTCTTTTCCTTGGATTTAGGGCTCAGTTTAGAAATTCGACCATGTAAGTCAAGTTGAGTGGCGTTTCCCCCAACAGACGTGAGATCCTGCTGCCAGTTATGGCAGTTTGACACCGGTTAAGGACGACAAAGTAGAGCGGGTGACGGGAATCGAACCCGCGTCCTCAACTTGGGAAGCTGATGTTCTGCCATTGAACTACACCCGCGGCACTGAAATCGTATCAACAAGTCACGTTTACTAGGGTTCGTGCACGGTGATTCTCTCTGATCGGTCCATTCGTGAAGCGTTGATGAACGGTCGCATTGTCATCGACCCGTACGACGAGGCATGCCTGCAGCCCTCATCGATCGACGTCAAGGTGTCGCATCTGTTCCGAGTCTTTCGCAATCACTCAACCACGGTGATCGATGTCAAAAAAGAACTCGCCGATCTCACCGAACTAGTCGAGATGAAAAATGACGAAGCGTTCATCCTGCACCCGGGTGAATTCGTGCTCGGCTCAACGCTTGAACGCGTGGCGATCGCCAACGATCTCGTCGCCCGCGTCGAAGGAAAGAGTTCGTTGGGTCGGCTTGG
>CAMDER010000156.1 GCA_945896935.1 Bifidobacterium breve
TGAATTCAGCGCGAACGACTAAATCGCTGGCGTAATTGCGCAACAACCGATGCCGGCGCGGCACCTAATGCGATCTGTCGTAAACCAATCCAATAAATCAAGGCTCCAGAGAATCCGATTCCGGCCACGATGCCAAATCCGACAACGCCCGGGAGTTCGAGTAAGACAGGGATGATTCCGGCTGCGACCCACATCAATTGGAAACGCGTGTAGTAATTCGCGAGGGCGCGACCTCGGTTGGCATCAGGAGCATCACGCTGAACAATTGATTCAAAAGCCATGTTGCCAATTGCTGCGGCATAGTTCACGAGTGCCATCAACAGCAACGCTGTGATTGTGACCGAAGTGAGTGCAGTCAACAGACCAGCGACCCCGATGATTCCTAATGCGACGACGAGCAAATACTCAATGCGCTTTAACTTGTTCAATCGCTTGGCGCTCAAGTTTCCGAGCAACGAACCAATCGCTGCCATACTGACCGCAATGCCAAACCACAGCGTCCCGAATTGTGGGCCAAAGTGATATTTGACTTGGGTCCATAAGCCATTGGTATCTGTTCCTACGATTTCTGCTCGCTGCGGATCGGCGAACCAGAATGCGAGATGAAAGAAAACGAACCCCACGCTGGCTCGAACCAAGCTCATAGCCGAGACTGCAATAATGACACCAGGTTGATTGAGTTCTCGAACTTCTAATTCTTCAGGTTTGTCCTTTGCCACGGTTTGTTTTGGAAACCGCATGGCATTCACAGCCGCAAACACAAAAATAACGGCACCGAAAATCAATGTTGCTTTGGACGAGATCAAACTCAAAATGCCAGCAGGAATTGCCGCCAAGAATCCAACGAGTCCAGCAGTCACGCCCAACTTGGCATTGGCTTCAACCAGATTGTTGTCTGACTTAATCAGTGCAGGCACAAGGGCCGACTTAGAAACTGAGTACGTCTTGTTCAGAACCATCGCCACGAAGGCCAACGGGAAAAGTAACAATGAGTCAAGTTGTGACACCATCAAAACCATGACAATAGTGCGCAGCGACGCAATCAATACAACCAGCAAACGGCGACCACCAGGCATACGGTCAATGACCGGACCAATGAATTTCGCCAAAATCAAGAACGGCGCAAAACTCACTGCCAAAAACAACAGCACGCGACCGCGCGCTTCGCCTGGTGTGATCGATAAGAACAGTGAGTCAGCAAGAGCAACCGCCATGGTTGCCTCGCCGGCTGCCATGAGGGCATGCACTCGCACCAAACGAGTAAACGGACTTATTTGAAAATGGTGCTGCTGTTTGGGCGGAACGTAATTTTTGCCCCTACCGCGACCGGGCAACGGTTGTTCGGTCGACTCGGTCACACGCCCACTTTAGGTGAGTAGGCATGAAGCAAAGTGGAAGATCAGGCCTTGGTTCGTTCGAATTTATAACCCAAGCCACGAATCGTGACAATCCGTGTTGGGACAGCAGGATCATCTTCAATTTTGCTGCGAAGTCGCTTGATATGGACATCAAGGGTCTTGGTATCTCCGACATAGTCGGTTCCCCACACTCGATCAATCAACGTTTCACGTGGCAGCACGCGCCCAGCGTTTGCCAAAAGCAAATGTAGTAACTCAAATTCCTTCAACGGCATGGCAACTTCTTCACCACTCACCAACACGCGGTGCTGGTCGGGGTCAAGGGCAATGGCACCTATTTCAATAGCGTTGTCATCAAGATCTGAAACCTTAGAACCTTGATCGGCCGCCGAACGTCGCAATACTGCACGCATCCGAGCCACCAATTCGCGCATGCGATAGGGCTTGGTGATGTAGTCATCGGCGCCAACTTCAAGCCCGACGACCGTGTCAATTTCGGCGCCTTTAGCGGTCACCATGATGATCGGGACTTGAGAGCGCTTGCGTAATTGGCGGCACACATCGATACCAGAGATCTTTGGCAACATCACGTCAAGCAAAACCACATCAGGTTGCACGATGTCAAACTTTGCTAAAGCTTCCATTCCATCGCGAGCAACTTCAACACGAAAGCCTTCTTTCTTGAGACCGATGGTGAGAGCATCAATGAAGCTCTCTTCATCTTCGACCAGAAGCACTGTTTGCATACCCATTAGGCACTCTCTTTCATTAACGTTTGATGATGAACATCAAATTTCGGAATCTTGAAGGCGAAGGTTGAACCCTCGCCTTCAATGCTGGTGACAGAAACTTCACCACCGTGGTTATTGGCGACGTGGCGAACAATCGCCAGACCTAGACCAGTCCCACCGGTGTCACGCGAACGAGCACGATCAACACGATAAAAACGCTCAAAAACTCGATCAAGATCTCGCGACGGGATACCGAGACCAAAGTCTCTGACAATGAATTCAACCCATTCACCATCGGCTTGAGCCGAAACCTCAACTGAAGAATCGACCTCAGAATATTTCACAGCGTTCTCAACAAGATTGCCGATTGCTGAAGCCAACTGGCGACGATCGCCGACAACTTTCAGTGGTTCTGGCAAATCAATCATGGCAACCTTGATCGAATGTGCGGTGGCCAACGGAGACACTCGAGATATTGATGCCAAAATAATTGCTTCGGCATCAACTTCTTCTTTAACTGCTTCGCCACCAAATTCAATTCGTGAAAGTTCAAGCAAATCATCAATTGTGCGCCCCACACGAATCGCTTCATCAACCATCTTTTCGGATAACCGTTGAATGATGTCCAGATCATCTTCTTCCGACAAAGCTTCTGCCAAGACCGCGAGCGCTCCGACTGGCGTTTTGAGTTCGTGGCTGATATTGGCCACAAAGTCGGTACGAACTGCATCAACCAGGAAGCGCTCGGTGATGTCTTCAATCATGACCACCGCGCCTCCGATGAGCAGTGGAGTTGCCGACACTGAAAAGACTTTTCGTGGGGGTCCAAACAGGTCGAGAACTTGGCGCTTGGTTTCTCCATTGAGTGCGAACTTCACATGTTGCTCGACAACCTCTTCAACAAGAACATCTGCATGAGGGATGCCGGTGACACTTTCGGCAAATTTATTGCGAAATGTTTCGATGCCCTTTTCGTCAACAACGACGACCCCAACACTCAGCGAACTAATTGCGTCTTGAATTTGCATCAAAGATGCAATATTTTCTTGTGCACGAGTGTCGACTTCAGTGGTTGATTCAGGGGACGTAATAACGGGTAACTCTCGAGAAGTTGCAACAAATAACAAGTAACTCACCACACCAACTGCGAGTCCAAGCAAAAGACCGAGGACAAAACTCATGCGGGAAGTCCTTCAATTTCGCCCGTGGAATCACTGAGTCGTCCACCACGTCGGTGATCGCCGGCCGGAGGGATTTCACCAGTGATGAGATACTGCACATAATGAGCCACGTTGACAGCGTGATCGCCGATGCGCTCAAAGAACCGCGCCGTGACCGCCATCTGAATTGCGACTGGAAGATCGATTGTGCCAGCGCTATGAGATTCGAAAATACTTTCGATGAACTGCCGATGCAGATAGTCCAAAAATAAGTCCATGTCATCAACAGCTTTGGCCATTGGCAGGTCTAAGTCGGCGTAGGCCTGAATGGCATGGCGAAAGAGAATTTGTGCTTGCGTACCCATGCGGCCAATGAGACCCCTCATTTTTGGGTCGAGGGGCATCCCGTGTATCCGGCGCGCAACTTTGCAGATATTGACGACCAAGTCGGCCGAACGTTCAATGTCGGCGGACATTTTCATGATTGTGACCGCATGACGGAGTTCGCTGGCAACCGGGGCATGTAGCGCCATCAATGTCACACAGCGATCCTCAAGATCTAAGGTTCGCGAGTCCATTTCGTCATCGGCCAAAATTTGGTATTCGGCACCTTCGAGATCTTGATCAAGCAAGATTTGGGTGGCTCGAGGAATGCTTTCAACCAGGCTCGCGGTGACCCGAAGAAGCTCGGAGCGAAGTTCCATGAGTTCGTCGTGCGCTAAGCGATTCATGTTTTAACATTCCGCCCATTGAGTGAACTCACGGTGAATAAACCTAGGTAAGTCATATGTACCTGCATTCACCATTTCGTAAAATCGCGGTGAACAAAGGGGAAACTCATTCACTAGTGGGTGGAGTTTCCTGAGGTCTTTGAATGCCGCTGAATGGCGTCGGATCGCCGGTCAGGCGCTGACGATGGCGAGCAGCACCCGAGCGATCTGGGGGCAGACCAGTTACCTGGAAACGCACCTTTTCGCCAATGTTGACTGCATGATCACCAATTCGCTCGTAAAAGCGCGCCACAACGGCCAACTGAATGGCAACTTGCAGGTCGATGCGTCC
>CAMDER010000157.1 GCA_945896935.1 Bifidobacterium breve
CCACCATGGTTGAAGGAAGAATGGTGCAACTGGCTCGGCGGCGAAAAGATCATGGAGTTGTACGCCGGGACCGAAGCACAAGCCGTCACTATCATTCGTGGTGACGAATGGTTGGCCCACCGCGGTTCAGTTGGTCGTTGCGTTACTGGAGAAATGAAAGTTCTCGACTCAGAGACTTACGAAGAACTTCCTCGCGGAACCATCGGCGAAATCTTCATGCGCAATACTCGGGTGACATACAAGTACCTCGGAGCCGAGGCCCGTAAATCACCAGACGGCTGGGAAAGTCTTGGCGACATCGGCAAGATTGACGAAGAGGGATATATCTATCTCACCGATCGTCGTGGAGACATGATCTTGTCGGGTGGAGCGAACATCTACCCAGCCGAAGTTGAGGTCGCCTTGAGCGAACATCCCGATGTGGTGTCTTCGGCAGTTATTGGTTTGCCCGACGAAGATTTGGGTAACCGCATTCATGCACTTGTACAGGTGTCAAAGCCGATCGATGAAGACGAGTTGCGGACATTCTTGAGCGATCGACTGGTTCGTTACAAGGTTCCACGCACATTTGAGTTCACGAGCGATGCCGTACGCGATGACGCCGGCAAAGTGCGCCGCTCAGCATTGCGCGACGAACGCTCGTAGCAACTTCAGCTGAACTTGACGGGCAACGACTGAATACCGCGCACGAATGATGCGTGGCTATACACCGGTTGATAATTCGGGTCGGCGAACTCAATTGAGTTTGTTTGCTTGAATAGCTCGGTATAGATCGAGCGCAACTCAAGTCGTGCCAAACTCGCACCCAGGCACAAGTGCGGTCCCCATCCAAACGCAATATGCGGGTTCGGGCTACGCGTCACATCAAACGTATGTGGCTCAACAAACAGGTCCTCATCGCGATTAGCAGCGGTGTAGTTCATGACGACTTGTGAACCCTGTGGAATCTTGACTCCACGAATCTCAACATCTTCGGTCGTGACCCGCACCATATTGACGATCGGTGTGACCCAGCGCAAACACTCTTCAATGGCCCGCTCAAGATCTTCAGGTGACCGCCGCGCAATCGCCATCTGTTCGGGGTTGCGAATCATTGCTTCAAGGCCACCCGTGATGACATTACGAGTCGTCTCATTGCCACCAACTAACAGCAACAGTGCGTTCCCAACGACATGCTCATCGTCCATGCCACTGCCGTCTTCAGTAGCGACAACGAGTTTGCTCACCAAGTCGTCACCCGGATTCTTTTTGCGTTGTTCAATGACTTCAGAGATGTATACGTAGTACTCAAAAGCCGCATTCACGACATCGTCGGTCACATATTTGGGATCATCTGCACCATTGATCATGGCGTCACTCCAATGTTGCAACTTGTCGTAGTCGCTTTCGGGAGCACCAAGCATTTCACCAATCAAGGTCATCGGTAAAAGACGGGCAATATCGGCAACGATGTCGCAGGTCCCACGGGCAACAGCAACGTCAACTAAGCGATGCGCAACCTCTTCAACATGCGTTTGATATGCCGCCATTTGACGAGGTGTGAAACCGCGAGCAACGACTCGACGTTGATCGGCGTGACCCGGATCATCGCTATCAATCATCGAGGGCTGCACAACTCCATTGGGTCGCGAGCCAATGATGCCACTGGCGAAAATTTGTGCTTGCCGTTCGGCTAAGCGAATGTCTTCAATTTTGGTTAATGCCCAGATGCCATTGACATCTTGATACACCGGCTCATTTCGACGGATCCACTCAAGAGTCGGAAACGGATCATTTTGGTACATGTCGCGGTCGAGAATGTTTACCATCACGTGTTGAACCTTAGTCATAAAAAAGTGCCAACTTCTAGGGCATGTCACAGTCAAAAGGTGCAACTTTGGTCCCTAGACCAGCCAAAATAGATGCGTGAACCGTTTGACCTCTCTATCTCTCGCCTCTGCCCTCGTTTTCGTGACTATTGGCTGTTCTAACCGTGGCGAAGACGCAGCGCCGCTCGACACTTCAGTTGTACCAAGCACAGAACCAATCACCGACTCTGGCAGCGACACCACCCTCGCCCCCGAGTCACCAACCATCATGTTTGGTGACCTTGAATCTCCTTGTGGTCCAGCGATTGATGGCATTGCCCCAGTTGTCACCGCCGACGAAAACGGTGGATCGGCTGATGCGATTCAAGTAGCAACGCCTTCAGATAAAGGAAACTCATTCGTTCCCGGACTCAACGGCGAACTTTACGATGCGGGCATTGCATTTGAAGGATGGTGTAACGCTCAAGGCGGCATCGCCGGAATGCCATTGAAGGTCATTGATGCCGATGCCAAACTTTTTGAAGTTCCGGTGCAAATGGAAAACGTTTGCGCAAATGCATTCGCTATGGTCGGTGGCGGTTGGGCGCTGGACGATCAAGAATTCCCGCGCTTCCACGAGTGCGGAATGATCGATATCGCTGGTTTCGTGGTGACGGCAGGCAAATCACAAGCTGACAATACGTATTCTCCGAGTCCTAACCCTTCAAACAAAAAAGATGAAGGCTGGTTCAAGTGGGCAGTCGCTGCCTATCCAGAAGCGATGCAACATTTTGCAACTGTCTACAGTGACATCCTCACAGCCCAAGTTGTTGAGCAGCAATACCGCGAAGCTGCTGCCATTCTTGGTGGAGTCACCGTCGTTGACCAGGTTCCGTACAGTTCAGTCGGTGAAACTTCTTGGTTGCCCATTGCACAAAGGCTGAAAAATAGTGGCGTACGTGCAATCAGCCTGGTGGGAGTGCCCGAAGTTCTTCCGCAACTCACTAAGGCGCTCCAAGAACTTGGTTACAAACTCGATCTCATTATGGTTGATGCCGGTTTTTATGCCGACGTGCTCATCAATAATGGCGGGGATAGCGTTGAAGGTGTCGTCGTACGTACAGGTTTCTCATTATTTGAAGAAGCCGACCGCGTACTTGCTGTTCGGGATTATCTCGACATGATGAAGACATACCGCCCAGATGGCAAAGTTGCGGGCCTTGGTATGCAAGGAACATCAGCTTTCTTACTCTTTGCAACAGCTGCAAAGAATTGCATTGTTAATAACGCTGGTGTCCTGAGCCGCTCATGCATCATTGAAGAAGTCAGCAAAGTTGATGAGTGGACGGGTGGCGGACTACATGCGCAAGCAAGCCCTGGCACCAATACTTCAAGTCCGTGCTACCAAATGATCACGATCAAAGATGGCAAATTCACTCGTCTATATCCACCGCTCAATCCAACCGACGCCGATCGCGCACTCATTCCAACAGCCACAATCACCGATGAAGGTTGGGCTTGTGATGAATCAACTTTGATTGAACTGATAGGTGATTACGGCGATGTCAGTATTGGAAAAATCGCCAAGTAAATCAGATCTTTTCAACCTGAACTTGAGTGTCGTAAAACGACACTCCTCCGCCATAGGTAGCCAATAAATCATTGGTCAAAGCATTGACCGTCTTTGTATCTTTCGTGCGGTCACCTACCCAGCCAAATGGAACGACAACTAGACCAGGACGCACGCGACCACCATTTGCTGCGACTCGCGCGACAACATCTAATTCACCCCGCTGGTTGAACACACGCACCCGGTCGCCATCGGCAATCCCGCGCTGTGTTGCATCAACCAGATCAAGTTCGCAAAACATTTCACCCTCGGGGTTCGCGTGATGCGGCAAGTGCGAATATGTCGAATTCAAAAAGCGCACATGAGTTTTGGGCGACATCAACGACAACGGATACTCAGCTTGACCAGTTGGATCACTCGCCATTTCTTCGCCCGCCAGATACGTCGGCAATGCCGGCAAGCCAACGGCCGGCAGCCCATGATTGATCAACATCGCTTTGCCAGAAGCCGTTTCAAAACCGCCATGTGCGTACGGCAATAAGTCAACGGGCAACGACAACCGAATAAAACCATCGGTTTTCAATTGTTCTATATCTAAATCATGCAACGCGCTGATGATTAATGACTCGTCGGTTTCAAAAAGTTCGGGCTCGGTGAAACCACACGCTGTTGACAAGCGTCGCCATAATTCGGTGTTGGCGACACTTTCACCAAGTGGCTGAATTGCTTGATGATTCCAGCCTAAATAGAGATGGCCCCAAGATGGGACAACATCTTGTTGTTCAATTTGCGTGCAAGCCGGGAAAATGACATCGGCATACTTTGCAGTGTCTGTCATGAACTGTTCAGAAACCACCGTGAACAAATCTTCTCGCTCAAGTCCGTGACGAACCAACTCGGTGTTCGGTGCAGTGACCAGCGGATTGCCGTTGTAAACGAACAACACCTTGAC
>CAMDER010000158.1 GCA_945896935.1 Bifidobacterium breve
ATCGGCTACCTCGTCGGTAAGTCCGTCGAAGCTATGGCTCGCCAGCCAGAGGCTGCCGGCATGGTGCGTACCACCATGTTCCTCGGTATCGCCTTCACCGAAGCCCTTGCCCTCATCGGCTTCGTGGTCTTCATTCTCATCGGTCTCTGATCGTTCACTACAACCCACAAGGAGTTGACGTGCTGACAGCCGTCGTTATCCGCTCGGGTGAAGCACTCCAGGTTCGACTCATCTCGTCTGAAAGTTCAGAAGAGGGTAAAGAGTTCAATCCGGAAGAGTGTGCATTCAAACCCGAAGCGCCTACAGCAACTGAATGTGATCCTGGTCCCAGTCCCATCATCCCCGAGATGAAGGAACTGGCATGGGGCGCGGGCTCGTTTATCGTGTTCGCGTTACTCATGCGTTTCTTCCTCTTCCCGAGGCTGAAAAAGGGCATGGACTCGCGCTACAACTCGATCCGCGAAGGTCACGAGAACGCTGATGCGACTCGTACTTCGGCTCGATCTGAAGTTGCTCAGTACGACGCTGCCGTTGTGGCCGCGAAGGCTGAAGCAGCCAAGGTCGTCGATGCGGCTCGTGCCACTCTCGAAACCGAACGTCAAGCAGCAATCACTGCTGCTAATGCTCGTATCGCAACTCAGCGTGACGCCGCCATGGCCGCTGCTGATGAAGCTCGTGCAGCTGGTCGTTCGCAAGTCGAATCGGCAGTTGTTGACGTGGTCAGCAGTGCAGTTGAAGTTGCAACCGGTAAGCGTCCAGACGGCAGTGCGGTTTCACGTGCTGTTGCCGACGCGATGAGTGCGGGAGTGCGCTGATATGAGTCTTTTCTCCATCCTCGCCGTCGACCCGGCCGAGACCCATCACTGGTTACTCCCCGAAACTGCTGAACTCATTTACGGTGGCATTGCTTCGGTGCTCGTCATTGGTGCTCTTGTCAAATTTGCTGGCCCGCAGTTCACCAAGTTCTTGAATGCTCGTACCGAGCGTATTCAAAAAGAACTTGACGCTTCAGCAAGCGACTTCGCGGCTGCTCAAACTGATGCTGATGGTATTCGTCAAGCACTTGGTGACATTGCTGGCGAACGTGCTCGCTTGTTGGCTGATGCCAATACGCAAGCTGCTGCAGTGCTCACTGATGGTCGTGCTCGTTTGACTGTCGAAATTGCCGAGCTTGAAGCTCGTGCAACTGCCGACATTGAAACTGCTGCTGCTCGCGGTAGCGACGAACTGCGCGCCGAAATTGGTCGCGTTGCTTCAATCGCTGTCGACACAGTGTTGCCATCAGTTCTTGACGGTGCAACTCAGCAATCTCTTGTTGAGAACTTCATCTCGAAAGTAGGTGCTTCACGATGAGTGACAATCGCATCGAAGGTTACGCACGAGCACTTTTTGAAATTGCTCGCGCTGAAGGAACCATTGACGAGGTCGAAGACGAATTGTTCCGTTTGGCTCGCACACTCGAGTCCAGCGACGCACTTCGCAACGCTCTCACTGACGAAAAGATTCCCGTGGCTCGCCGCGAAGGAATCGTTGAAAGTTTGTTAGGCGGCAAAGCCACTGGCACCACGGTGCAATTGGTTTCGATGGTTGTTGCAGGTGGACGCGGTCGCGATCTTCCCGCCATCATCGATCGTCTGGTTCAGCGTGCATCAAGCGCCAAGCAACTCGAAGTTGCTGAAGTGCGTAGTGCTGTTGAACTGACTGCCGATCAGCAAACTCGTCTCGCTGCTGCTTTGGCTAACGCCACTGGCAAGCAAGTGAACCTCAAAGTTGTTGTTGATCCCTCGGTGCTTGGCGGCATCGTGGCCACGGTGGGCGACACCGTGATTGACGGCAGCATCCGCACCCGCCTCGACAATGTGAAGGGTCGGCTCTAAGAGCCGCCTGAAAGAAACGGAACGAGAACGTCATGGCAGAACTAACACTGTCCGCAGCCGATATTGCATCGGCTATCAAAAAGAACCTCGAAGGCTTCACGCCATCGCTTGAAGCTCGCACCGTAGGTCGCGTCACTTCAGTCGGTGACGGTATTGCCAACATTTCGGGTCTGCCCGACTGTGCAGTTAACGAACTCCTCGAGTTCGAAGACGGCACCCGCGGTTTGGCATTGAACCTTGAAGAAGAATCAATTGGTTCAGTAGTACTCGGCGAATCAGATCGCATCGAAGAAGGTCAGACCGTTAAGGCCACCGGCGAAATTTTGTCGGTTCCTGTTGGTGAAGGCGTTCTTGGTCGCGTGGTGAACGCACTTGGTGAGCCCATCGACGGCAAGGGTCCGCTCGTCGGTGTTCAGCAGCGTCGTATGGAAATTCAGGCTCCCGGAATCATGGGCCGTAAGCCCGTGCACGAGCCGATGCAGACTGGCATCAAGTCAATCGACGCGATGACACCGATTGGTCGCGGTCAGCGCGAACTCATCATTGGTGACCGCAAGACCGGCAAGACCACCATCGCCATCGACACCATTCTCAACCAAAAGGGACAAGGTGTGAAGTGCATCTATGTCGCGATTGGTCAGAAGGGTTCAACTGTTGCACAGACCGTTGAAACTCTTCGTCAGGCTGGCGCACTTGAATACACCGTCGTCGTAGTGGCAACCGCCGCCGACTCGGCACCGTTCAAGTACCTCGCACCGTACGCCGGTTGCGCGATGGGTCAGCACTGGATGGAAATTGGCCAGCACGCACTCATCGTGTATGACGACTTGTCAAAGCAGGCCGAGGCTTACCGTCAGATGGCATTGTTGTTGCGTCGTCCACCGGGCCGCGAAGCGTACCCTGGCGACGTTTTCTACTTGCACAGTCGTTTGCTTGAACGTGCCGCCAAGTTGTCCGACGAAAACGGCGCCGGTTCATTGACCGCATTGCCGATCATTGAAACCAAGGCTGGCGACGTGTCGGCATACATTCCGACCAACGTGATTTCAATCACCGACGGTCAGGTGTACTTGCAAGACAACTTGTTCAAGTCGGGTGTGCGTCCCGCAGTTGACGTAGGTATTTCGGTGTCTCGCGTGGGTGGTGCCGCACAGGTTCCTTCTATGAAGGGTGTTGCCGGTACGTTGAAGCTCGACCTCGCACAGTTCCGCGAACTCGAAGCATTCGCCACATTCGGTTCAGAACTTGACGCCGTGTCAAAGGCACAGCTTGAGCGTGGCTACCGCCTCGTTGAATTGTTGAAGCAGCCGCTCAACAGCCCGATGTCGGTTGAAGAGCAAGTCGTTTCAATCTTCGCCGGCACCAAGGGTTACCTTGACGATGTGCCGGTGGTTGATGTGCGTCGCTTCGAACTTGAAATGTTGGCTCATATGCGCAGCCGTCACGGAGCGTTGTTGAATGATCTTCGCACCAAGAAGATCACCGATGATCTCGGTGTCGCAGTGCAGGCATTCAAGGATGGCTTCATGGCATCGGCTGCGGCAGCTCGCAAGGCCGCTGAAGCAGAGTCAGACGCTGAACAAATTGGTGACGCAAAGTCGAACAAAACGTTGGCGACGGAGTAGTAACTCATGGCCGGTGGACAGGAACGAATTCTGCGGGGACGTATCCGCAGTGTGCAAGCGACTAAGAAGATCACGCGCGCCATGGAGCTTATTGCTGCATCGCGCATCGTGAAGGCGCAACAGCGTGTTCTTGCCGCAGTTCCTTACAGCGAACAAATCACCGAAGTTGTGCGCGACTTGGCAGCTGCTGGTGGATCAACCGATAGCCCGTTGTTGGGTAATCGCGAGACCATCAAAAAAGTTTGCTACGTCTCGATCACTGCCGACCGCGGTTTGTGTGGCGGTTACAACTCTGGTGTGTTGCGAGCAACCGAAGCCGAAATCAGAGTTGATGTCAAAGAAGGTCGCGATTACATCGTGGTGGCGGTTGGTCGTAAGGCCGATGGTTACTTGCGCTTTCGCGATTACAACCTTGGACAGCCCTTCAACGGTTTCAGCGATCAGCCGTCATATGCCAACGCCAAAGAAATCGGCGAATACGTTGTTGATCTGTACGCCACTGGCGCAGTTGACAAAGTTGTTCTCGTGTACACACGATTCATCACATCGGGTTCACAAGAGGTCGTATTGCGTCCGCTCGTGCCGCTCGAGCGTGCAGTAGTCGAAGGTGGCGACGGCAAGCCGGGCACCGATGGTGCAAGCGCCGATTACGAATACGAACCAGATCCCACTTCGATTTTGGAAACATTGATTCCTCGTTACATCGAAGCTCGTATCTATGCAGCACTTCTGAACGCCGCGGCCAGCGAACACGCTTTCCGTCAACGCGCGATGAAGAGCGCAACCGA
>CAMDER010000159.1 GCA_945896935.1 Bifidobacterium breve
ATGACCGAGCCAGGCACCGGAAGCGACCTCGCAAGTATTGCCACGACCGCTAAGCGCGATGGTGATCGTTACATCTTGAATGGTTCAAAAACTTTTATCACGAATGGCATCAACTCTGACATCATCATCGTTGCGGCCAAGACTGACCCGACTCAGCGCCACACAGGTATGTCGCTGATGGTTGTTGAGCGTTCAATGGTCGGTTTCGAACGCGGTCGCAACCTCGAAAAAATAGGCATGCATAGCCAAGACACCGCAGAGTTGTTTTTCAATGATGTTGAAGTTCCGATTGAGAACCTTTTAGGTGAAGAAGGCCGAGCGTTTCATTACCTGACATCTAACTTGGCGCAAGAACGTCTTTCGATTGCCATTGCTGGGGTCGGCTTTGCCCGATCTGCGCTGAATTGGACTATTGACTACGTCAAAGAACGTAAGGCTTTTGGACAATCAATTTCGAACTTCCAAAATACAAAGTTCGTTCTCGCTGAACAGCGAACTGCAATTGATGTGGCACAGGCCTACGTTGATCAGTGCATCTTGGCGCTTAACGAAGGCGAACTGACGGCGGCCGAGGCCGCAGCCGCAAAGTTCTGGTGCACCGAACTTCAGAACAAGGTTGCCGATAAGTGTTTACAACTGTTCGGTGGTTACGGATATATGAGTGAATACCCGATCGCTCGCACGTATGCCGACGCACGTATCACAACTATTTACGGTGGCACCACCGAAGTCATGAAGACCATCATCGCCAAAGACATGGGTTTATGAAAATTGCGCTCAACGCTGAGGCGTACCGGGAACCAGATGTTTACAAGGTTGAACGTCAATCTATTTGGGCGACCGAATGGATCATGTTTTGTACAACGGCTGAGTTAGCAAAATCGGGAGACTATTTCGCTGGTGAAATCGCCGGCTTCAATCTTCTCTTGGTGGTTAATCCTGAAGGATCTATTGTCGGTTTCCATAATGTTTGCCCTCACCGAGCTGGCGTCTTGGCTTGGCCAGGACAGGGAACCCTGGGAAATCTGGTGTGCAAGTACCACGGTTGGGCCTTTGGTTGGGACGGAGCACTCAAATCAGCACGAGATTTCGGCAACGACGAACCGTTGTGCGCCGAACATTCCGAGCTAAAGAAAGTTCGTGTCGAAACCTGGGGACCATTGGTGTTTGTGTGTCTGTCCGAAAGCACTCCTCCGCTACATCAATCACTCGGTTCACTCGTCGACAAAGCCTCGTCCTTCCCCATTGAAACATTCAAATACGCCCGGCGTATGACCCGCGAACTGGCGTGCAACTGGAAAACGTATGTTGACAATTATCTTGAGGGATACCACATTCAATTGATTCATCCCTCGCTTAATCGATCTCTCAAGATGTCGACTTATGCAGTATCTGTTCACGATGACTCGTATTGTGTTCACGAGTGCGAGCCCGCAGATGGTTCGCCAGTTGCTGGCTTGTGGTTGTTCCGCTACCCCAATTTAGCAATGAACATCTATCCCGACGGCATGAACGTCGAGCGCATAGTGCCGATTGGTCATAACAAAACACACGTTGTTTACGACTACTACTCGGTCGATACATCGGAAGCAAATATTGCCCGGATGGTCGCGATGTCTAATGAAATCCTCGATGAAGACCAAGACATGTGCGAAATCGTGCAAAAGAACCTTGACGGCGGCATTTATCAGGCCGGTCCACTCAGTCCAAAGCACGAGATGTGCCTTGATTGGTTTCAATCAAAGGTCGAGCGATCACATCGCTAAATAGCTAACTCGGAATTTTCAACACTTCGGTTGAAGTCCAGGGACTTGAAGAGCCCTGGTTGTTATTGATCCTGAATACAACGTAAGAATCGCCGTCGGAGTTGATCGGTAAGACCATTACAAAAGTTTCAAAGGCACTTCGGGCAACTTCGACAACGGCGTCTTGGTTAACAACTCGACGAACTTCACAGCTTTCAATGATGTTTGCCGTCATCGTTAGAGCACCCACAAATTCACCTTGAGCGTCAACTACTTCTTGAGTTATTAGAAGTGCTTCAGCTTCTTCGAGGGAGCTACTTACGTAGGCCACAACGCGAACTTGAAGAGCGTAGGAACCCCCACCGCTACCGGTATCTGAGCCCACTCTTTCTTGGCACGTTTGCAGGAGTGCTTCTTCGGTACTTTCAGTCGACTCACCGAGCGAACGTTCGTACTGGTCGTATATCTGAACCTCAATTGATGCTGAATCATCCTCAACACTTTGTACTACTGCAGCAAGATTCACATTGCCTTGGCCAAAGAATCTTGTTGAGTCCTCTCTGTACGCGAGAAGTGATTGATCTTTGGGACCAACAACAGAATTCTCAATCGGAATCGAAGATGTCGTGTTTACTACCTCGGTGATGGAGGATTCGTCGCCTCCCCTCATCAGCCAACCGACCAGGGCTCCGATTACAGCGACCAAGACGAGACCGATCCACCACTTCGTAGGCTTCTTTTTGAGATCGGTGAGAGAAACAACTCCTGAATCTTCACCAAGCGATGCTCGTAGAGACTGTGCTTTCTCTCGCACTGCTGACGCCTGACCGTTTTGACCGCCTTTTTCTAGATCGACGGCGAACGCTTCTAAGCGAGCAGCACGGCGACGAACCCGATAACGCGATGTGCCAATGATGTCTGTCGGTGAATCTGTGACATCAACATAAAGTTCTCCTAACTCACCGTTGTGAGGAACGATTGATGATGAAACAGCTGATCCGTCCGTTTGCACTCGTGCCCGATCAACAGCCAACAAATCTCCCGATTCGCCTAATGCGATTCGGACCCACAAACGCTTTTCGCCTTCGGCGATGCCGGGAAGTCGGACCTTAAGTTCTGACGACTTCGGGTCCCACACAACTTGGATGTTTCCTGAATCGTTAACTCGCTGTACACCACTTACTTCAGGAAGCGACACAACTGCGGTTCGAAGGCCCAATGGAGTTCCGGCAATGACAACTTCAACCGGGACGCCATCAGCTGCCTTTAACAAAAATTCGATGTCAATTGAACCTGATTGCGCGAGTTGATTTGACGACGTAGCTAGTTCAGATGATTTCACGTTCAGTTGCTGATGCTGAGCAATAACCGACTCGTCAATTTCCACATCAAATTGTGCCTCATCCGACTCCAAGAGCGTCTCATTAACTTGACGCACAACACTCTCAAAGGCATCACCAAGAATCAACTTGCCGACATAACTGAATCCTTCTTCTTCAGGCGACAACAAGGCGTACTCGAGAACATTGTCAGAACTCATCCATAACTGAATACCTCGCACGGTCAGATGTTGACTGTCAGTACCACTAGGGGCACGGAAAGTGGCCTCAATAAATTGAGTTAAACGGTGGGAGGAGATGTGTACAAGCATCAGACAACTCCTGCTGACTTTGCCGCGTCATGCAGCAACTCCAAAATACAACGCGAACATCTACTTTTTCGTTGCCTTGCGGCATCTGTGCGCTCTTCAGGAAAATCGTCGTCAACCTCTCGCAACACTTCATACACCAAATCAGAAATTGATGCTTGATCTCCGATTTGAATCATTGCCAGCAATCTTAAGGCCGCGGCGAAAACTACATCATCCGGACAACCTGAACAATGAAGATCTTGGCGGGCATGAGATACGACAGCACGACGCCAACGCTCAATCATCAGCGAATCATCAACCTTGCGCATTTCTTCAAAAACAGCAGGATCGTATATCTGGTCGTCCATCACCTGGACTCGACTTTCAACTCTGCGAACTGCTCTCGTGATGTCAATCGCCGTTCGCTGCATTGAACGAGCGGCATAGCGATGAGCCGAGGACACATCGTGTAAGTCTGGAAAGGACTCGGTCCGACGAGCCAGAGCAGTACGGACTTTGACCCAAGAATCAGAGTGGATATCCCCTGCCATATCTGCAGGCAAGCCGTGCCGCCGACAACACGTGCTCGCCCAAAGATTTGATTCAGGATTCTCAAACCAATGCAGGATTTCCGAAACCTGATCGGAGAGCGACCAGAGTCCTGGGCTAGTTGATGGTTCAGACATCGGGCCCATATCTCCGCACCGATATTTTTTACTACAAAAAGGCACGGATAGACGATTACAGCGACGGTTGACCTCACATACTCAATAACGCTAAATCGCCGAGATCGTGACAATTCTGCGAGAATGAATGATGGCCGTCGCTCAGCAAGCCCATCAAACCATCGTTACCCTCGATTTAGAGGGTGTTTTGGTCCCCGAAATTTGGATCGCCGTCGCCGA
>CAMDER010000160.1 GCA_945896935.1 Bifidobacterium breve
AAACGCGGTGGCGACATCACCTATCACGGACCAGGACAGCTTGTTGGCTATCCAATTTTGAATTTAGAGAATGCGATTGGCGCAACGGCGCATGTGTGTGGTGTTGAGCAATTAGTAATTGATGCTTTGACCGAACTTGGTGTGAAGAATGCTGGTCGCTTGTCAGGTTTCGCTGGAGTCTGGCTTGATGCCGACAACGATCGCCGGCGCAAAATTAGTGCGATCGGTGTTCGTTTGGCGAACGGTCGAACGATGCATGGGTTTGCACTGAACGTTGATCCGGACATGACCTACATGCGTCAACATATTGTGCCGTGCGGCGTCGCCGAGTATCCAGTGACATCACTCAAAGAAGAAGGCATCGAAGTTTCGATGCAAGATGTCGTGAAGATTGTGAGTCGCTTGGCGATTGAACGATGGGGCGGGGGAGAGACCGAGCAACAAGAAGTTGCTTGGGTCCACCGACCTGAAGATCTGTCGCGTTTTTCGCGCGGTGAAGGACCAGGCGAACCAGTGCGCATGCTTGGTCGACTCGCCGATGCTGGTGTTGACGGCGGCGTCGATCTCGCCGAACGCAAGCCCGAGTGGCTGCGACCCAAGGTGCAAATTGGTCCCGAGGTACTGAAGATCAAACGCACTTTGAGTGAATTGAAATTGGTGACGGTGTGTGAAGAGGCTGGTTGCCCGAACTTGTCTGAATGTTGGAAAGACGGCACTGCCACTTTTATGGTGTTGGGCGAACGTTGCACACGTGCGTGCGGTTTTTGCCTCGTCGACACCCGCAAGCCCGAATTGCCCGAAGCAGACGAGCCGCAACGAGTTGCCGAGGCCGTTGCATCAATGGGATTGACTCATGCTGTTCTCACCATGGTGGCGCGCGATGATTTGGTTGATGGCGGTTTTGCACATGTTGCCGAATGTGTGCGGGCAATTCGTGAGCGCAATCCGTTGACACGCATCGAAACATTGGTGTCAGATGCCAAGGGCGAAGTTGCGTCGTTGCAATTGTTGTTTGATGCTCGACCTGATGTCCTTAATCACAACATTGAAACAGTGGCGCGGCTACAACGAGCGGTTCGACCTTCTGCTGGTTACGCGCGGTCGCTCGGAGTTTTGTCGGCGGCTAAAGCGGCCGGCTTAGTGGTGAAATCGGGTCTGGTTTTAGGAATGGGTGAAACCAGCGAAGAAGTCGATGGATGCCTAGCCGATCTTGCGGGAATCGGCGTGAACATTGTGACGATAGGTCAGTACCTGCGGCCAACGACCCACCACACACCCGTCGCGCGATGGATTCATCCTGATGAGTTCACGCGTTGGAAGCAAGTGGGAGAATCTTTGGGTATTGGCCATGTGGAGTCGAGCCCGTTAACACGTTCGAGTTACCACGCCAAACAATCGGCGGATGCTGCGGGCGAAGCAGTGCCCGTGACGCTAAAAATAAGGGGCTAATTGTCACAACAGGGCTGGCAGTTTCGTTAGTGAGATGTGAGCAGATTCTTCAAGTTCGTTATCCAGCTAATTGGCGTGCTGCTGATCTCGATCTCGGTCTTTGCGGTACCAGCAAATGCCACGGGGGTTCCAAACCCGCCGGTCGGAGAAGACCCATGGTTGGCGTCGATTAACTGGTGGCGCTCTTTCGGGGGCTCAATCGACGGAACTCCGATGGTTGATGTGGCTGACTCAAGTGCGACCGATCGTGGTCCACAAAATTTTGTCGACTATTTGATGTATCTGCGTCGTATGGGCAGCGGCTATTGCTTGCACTGGGAAGATCCCGCTTTTCTGCGACCGGCAGGAGTTGATTATCTCCACAACGTTTTGTCTTGTGGGCGGAAAAATGTTTCATCGGCGGTTGAAGCTTGGATGACTACTCCGTACCACTCGGCAGGTCTCAGCCCGCATGTCAACAGGGCGGCAAGTGGTTTTGCTACTTATGGTGCAAGTACTGCGGCAACGATTTTGTTCAACAGGTCGTTAATCCTCAACAAAACCTACGTGTGGCCCAAACCAGGTGGCTACATGCCTCGGCAGCGATGGTTAGGTGGCGAGTGGCCGGATCCGGCAGAGGTATGCCCACCTGTTGCCGGTGACATCTCAACTAATGGTCAACCATCATTCGTGTGGTTCCCGCGAACTAATCAATACTCAAACCCACAACGCAAGTTGGTGTCGTTGACAGCCTCCGACTCTGGTGGCGTGGTGCCCATGTGTATTCCGATGGTTACGGATTATTCAGCTCGTCCGTACCTGCAGCAGGCGGCGACAACGGGAACGGTGATTTCTGATAGCCCTCTTTTCCCGCAACGTATGTGGAAAGCCGGCACTGCCACGATTTCATTAGTCACGACTGATGTGAATGGAGGAGATCGTCAAACCTTGACATGGTCATTCGAAGTCTTGTCTCCTCCTTCAACTCTCAGAAATGTTCGGTTTGCACAAAAAGATGCTGAGGCGGCTCGTATTTTCTGGGATGACGGATCTTCTCAGAGCGGTTTACCAGTGCTGTCATATGTCGCGCACTATTACCTTGAGGATTTGGAATCAAATTCTTCGTGGCTCAAGACATTGGAAACCAATAATCGTTTTATTGATCTACGTCGTGAACTGACCGGTAACAAAAGCGTCAGCTGGCCAACAATTTCTGGTGTAAACGCTGCAGGATCAGGGGAATGGACGGAGCTGTCAACTTGGGATGGATATACAGAGGATTATCAAAGGGTGAAGCGCGGTTTACGAATGGTGTCAACGGGCTTGCCATCTGATGCCGAGTTAGCACTGATGAATCTGACGATGGCCGAAGTTGAGGATTGGTGGGAAGCAGGTGATGGTTACATCACTGCCAAGCCGTGCGACACTTTGTACGACCAAGAGCAAACGAGCAGCAACGGCAATTTTGTCAAGAGCATTGATGTCGCAAATCTTGCAGTCGTTCCATTGGCGTCTGACAGGACTTTCTGTCTTTACTATTCAAACTTGATTGAAACAGTTGTCGATACGCAGGGATACTTTTCATCAATCGGAACTTTGGCGTTCACACCGCTTGTTCCCAATCGCGTTTTGGATACGCGACAGACGGTCCGTCCGCAGAAAGGTTCAATGACTCGAGTTGAAACCGGTCTTCCTGCGGGTAGTCAATCAGCCCTCGTGAATCTAACGATGACTGGTTTGTCTGCGTACGACTTTGTTCGTGGATACATCACCGCCGACAAATGTTCTTCGTTAGTTGCGGGGCCGCAAACTAAAAGTAATGGCAACTTCACTTCAGGTATTGACGTCTCGAACTTGTCGGTGGTGTCACTCGATAGTGATGGATCGTTCTGCATCTATAGTGAGCAGGCTGTTGATTTAGTTGTCGATGTCCAGGGATCATTTAGTACTTCTGGAGCGACAAAGCTTTCGTCAATGAGCACCCTAAGAGTTTTGGATACTCGAGCATCCAATCAGCCACGGGCAAACTCAATCACTCGAGTGAACACAGGTGCTGCAACTGGTTCTCGTGCGGCGCTTGTGAACCTCACAATGACCGGCGCATCAAACTTCGGATACATCACGGCCGATAAATGCTCAAGTCTTCAGTCTGGCCCACAGAGTCGAAGCAATGGCAATTTCCGACCAAAAGCAGATGTTTCAAATCTCTCGGTTGTGCCGCTCGATACTGATGGGTCATTTTGTATCTATTCTGAACAGGCGGTGGATCTCATCGTTGATGTTCAAGGGTTGTTTTCGCCCACAGGGACATTGCGATTTACACCAACAAATCCAAGTCGCGTATTAGATACAAGAACCTGGTCATCTTGAACTGACATTTGGCTAGCATCTTCCAAGTGAGTGGTCATTCGATTGTTTCGTCGCCGGCAAATGATGCCAAAGTTTTTGCTGATCGCTTAGAACGCGCTCGCCAATCAATGCGCGCTCAAGGTGTCGATGTCGCTCTATTGTCCCTTGGCCTCGACATGCCGTATCTCACGGGCTACAACGCGATGCCACTTGAACGTTTGACAATGCTCGTCTTGCCAGCGCATGGCGATGCAACAATTGTTGTGCCTGGTCTTGAAGCTCCGCGAGTGACACTGATGCCAGGAGTATTCACCTTGTTGCCCTGGACCGAGACCGAAGACCCGGTCGCGATCACCGCTCGTTTGGTCAAAGAGTCCACACCTGAATCGCGAGTTGTCGCAGTGGGTGACCAGATGTGGGCTCGCTTCTTGGTTGACCTCATGCCGATGCTTTTGTCAACTCAATACCGACGATCGGTTGATGTGATTGG
>CAMDER010000161.1 GCA_945896935.1 Bifidobacterium breve
GCGGACCAGGTATCGCGATTCCAATAAGCCATGACGACTCGTCAGCCTTAGTCGCTGGGCCAGACTTCGGCAGTTGACAGCAACTGTTCACGAAAATCAGGATGACTGATCTGTGCCAATGCATGTGAACGTTCGGCAATCGATAAGCCGGCGATTTCGGCGGCGCCATATTCGGTCACGATGATGTCCACTTGATGGCGCGGCGTCGTGACAACACTGCCTTCGGGCAACCGACCCAAAATGCGCGAGATGGTCACACCGTTCACAACCGACGTTGAGGGCAAACAAATCAAACTGCGACCGTTGGTCGACAATCCTGGGCCCGAGACGAAGTCTTCGTGTCCACCGATACCAGAGAACTGTTTGCCATTCACCGAATCGGCAATCACTTGCCCTGAAAGGTCGACCGCCATCGCTCCATTAATTGCCACCATGTTCTTATTTCGAGCAATGACTTCTGGAGAGTTCACGACGTTCACTGGCAAAAAGCGCACGTCGCTGTTCTCGTGAAGCCATGCATATAACTCTGGTTCGCCCGCAGCAAATGTCGTCACCGAATATCCATCAAATTCGGTTCCCTTGCGATTTGTGACTTTGCCAGATTGATGCAAGCGCATCAAACCGGTTGTGAACATCTCGCTATGAATTCCGTAGTCGCCACCGCTTCCAGCGGCAAGTCGTGTTGCGACCTGCGTCGGTATGCCACCAATGCCCGTCTGCAATGTGCAGCCATCGTGAATGTATGTCACTGCAATTTCAGCAATACGGCTTTCGACATCGCTCGCGACGACGTCAGCCAAGTTGAGCGCAACGCGATCTGACTGCACCAAGAAGTCAATATCTTCAAGCGCAATTGAATGCTGATAATCGCCAACACCAAAGGTACGCGGAAAATTGGGACTGCACTCAACAATTAAGACGCGATTGGGATCGGCAATGACATTGGCAATTTCGGATGTAAACGCACCAGCGTGCAGCGACAACGACACTCGGCCATCAACGGGCATTGCACCAGCAATCGCCAGCACGCGTGGTTTCAAATGCGCAAGCGTTGGTTCAAAGCGGCGAAAGTCGGCTGGTACAAAATCAACATCGGCCCCGGTGTCACGTAAGAAACGTTCGGCTGGTCCAAAGAATCCAGACTTCAAATGAACCGAAGGTCGCGCAAAGATTGCGTACAGATCGGGCAACAGCGCTCCGAAGACTTTCAAATCAGTAAAGCGATCGGCAGGCGTGTCATTTCCTAATGCATGCAAGAAGCCGCCGGGCGCACCTGGCCCGAGCGGTATCGCCAAAGTGTCAATCGGTCGGATAGCCGCAACAGCAGCTTCCATCGGAACGAATGTCGCGGGAAGTGTGCTCATCACTGAACCTTAGTGAAGATGGGCGACGTCAATCACTGCAGTACCCGAGACAACAATCTCATCACCGCGCTTCAACCACACGGCACAGGTGACCCGATCGCCATCAATCGCCGATACTTCTCCACCGGCAACAACCGAATCAGTATCGAATACTGGTCGACCAAATGAAACAGTCAGACGTCGCACCGATGTTGGACCGCTATATAAATGCAACATGTTGACGATGTAGCTCAGGTTCAACGGACCTTGATTAATGACGCGACCTTCAAGACCCATCTCGCGGGTAGCTTCGCGATCCCAATGCACGCGATACGGGTCACGCAAAATAGCGGCCATTGTTTTCATACGCGCTGGGTCAACTGATGGCACTGCGAATTTGGGAAGTTGCTCGCCAACCTTCATCACGTCGCCCCAGCTAAAACTTCGGGCTTACGTCGACGAAAACGCCACGTGTTCGTAATGCGCGCCGCCAAACCTTCAGCATCAAACATTTCGATCGAAAAACTCATCGAGTCGTACGGGTTGCCACGTTCATCAACAAGTTGTTCCCAGCGGACAATGTCACCCTCCATGCGGTATTCAACACCGACACGAAGTGGCCGCATGTATTCCCAGTCGTAACCATCGAGACCAACTGAACCTGGCCCTTCTGCGCCGCACACTTCAAACAACGTTGCGATACTTGTACCCGCACCAAGAATTGGCACATGAAACAGCGCCACTGGATGCGCAAGATCATCGGGTAAGGGTTCTGCGGTGGTGCAATCGGTGAGTAACCAATTTTCCCAATGAGCGATTGTGTACGTGCCACCTGGGAATCGATATCCGAGAGGCGAAACAACCGTCATGACATATCAATACCACGACTCTCAGCCTCGGCGGCAAAATTCAGCCAAGATTCTTCGGCGGTGTCAACTTTGGTTTGCGCATGAGCAAGTTGTTCGCTCAATTTCGCCAATGTTTCGTGGTTGCTTGAGGCACTTGAGGCTTCGGCTATGAGCTTTGTGCTGATGGTGTCGCGCTCGGTCGTGGCTTGAGCCAGAGCCTTTTCGGCCTGCGTCACGAGTCGTTTCAATGTGCTTGCGCTCTTCAGCGAACCCGATTTTGAAGCCGGAATGTCGACAACAGCTTTTGCCGGCGTATCTAACTTGGCAGTGCTGACACTCTTGGTGTTCTGAGTTGGCTTCGTGCCGCGTTCAAGACGTTGCTTCAACCATCCGGCCACTCCACCGCGCACCAACGATGCTCCACCTTGTCCGTCAAGTGCAAAAACTTCATCAACCGTTCGATCCAAAAATGCCCGGTCGTGACTGACAACTAAAACGATTCCGGGCCAATCATCAAGGAAGTCTTCGAGTGCGCGCAAGGTGTCAAGATCGAGATCGTTGGTGGGTTCGTCGAGCAACAACACGTTGGGCTGTTCGATCAGAGTCAACAACAATTGCAAGCGGCGACGCTCACCGCCCGAGAGTGTTGAGATTTCAGCAAACTGCGAATCGCCATCAAACCAAAAACGCTTCATCAAGTTGATGTCTTCTAACGAAGGCGCACCCTTGTCGCCAGCGACCGCATCACGAACTCGCTTGGTGACATCAAGATCGCGACCCAACTGGTCGTAATAGCCAATTTTGACGGTGCGACCAATATCGATCTTGCCTTCGGTTGGCGTCAGTCGTTCAGAGATGAGATCGAGCAAGGTGCTCTTGCCGGCGCCATTAGGCCCAACGATTCCGAGCCGATCGCCTGGCTCAAGCATGTGATCAAACGGCGACAGAACTCGTTTGCCGTTGGGCCAACTAAAGCCAACGCCGTGTAGTTCGACACCTTTAGAGCCAAGACGTTTTGATCCGAGATCTTTCGTGAGTCCAAGTTCGCCTTGACGCGCTGGTGCTTCGGCTTTGGTATTTACCAATGCGGTTGCCGAGGCAACACGAGCTTTGGCCTTGGTAGTTCGTGCCGGTGCGCCACGTCGCAGCCAAGCCAGTTCGGTTTTCGCGAGGTTCTTACGAACTTGTTCGGCAGTCGCTGCTTGTTCTTCGCGTTCACTACGACCCGACAGATACGCCGCGTAACCAGAGCCTTCGCTCCAACCCGTCGGCACGTGTAGATACGCCTTGCCACGATCGATTTCAAGAACCTTGGTCGTGACACGGTCGAGTACATGGCGGTCGTGGGTGACGAGCAGCAAGCCACCGTTGTAATTTGCCAGCCACTCTTCGAGGTATGCAATGGCATCAAGATCGAGATGGTTGGTGGGTTCGTCCAAGATGAGAGCTTCCCACTCACCAATGAGCAATTCCGCGAGTGCGACACGCTTCTTCTGACCACCCGACAACTGGTCGGTCTGACTATCAATCAGACCACTCATGCCGAGACGGTCGAGCATGGCCTCGCCTTGCCACGTGCCACCAACGGCTTCGCGAACTGTGCCCTTCGGAAGAACCGGTGCCTGGCTCAACACGCCGACGCGGGCGTTACGCCCACGGCGCACGACACCGCCTTCGGGCTCTTGCTCGCCACTAATAATGCGTAACAGCGTGCTCTTGCCGCAACCGTTCAGGCCAACAACGCCAACACGATCACCATCACTGAGGGTGATTGAGACATCAGCGAACAGCGGACGGTTTGGTCGCGAGGCTTTGAGTCCCTGGGCATCGATCACAATCACGACTTCTCAGGCTACGAGCACATCAACGCCACGACGAGGGAAAGGCCGCGTGACACAACCGCAAGGCTGCTTTTCAGCCCAAAACGCGCATTGTCTCGAGAAGTTCGGGAGTTCGAAATGACTCATTCGCCTTCTGGATTCGGGCCAAAGCGAACTCATCAGAAGAAATCTTTGTCACATCGTCCATCCAAAGGGCCCCAACATGGCGGTACTCACCCTGGTCCATTTCGC
>CAMDER010000162.1 GCA_945896935.1 Bifidobacterium breve
GTGTGTCCAACGGCTCTTCCAAGGCATTGCACTGAACAACAACCCCCAACGGCCGCGAGATGCTCAAAGTGCCCGATGTGCTTGCTCCCCTGGTTTCCCAAAGTCTGACCACGAGGTCTCCCGATCCATCATCAGCTGGCTTGATGACACTGATGAGGGCTCCTCGAACATCAAGTCGGACTCCCGAACTAATCGTTGCAGGGGTTCCGAGTAGCAGCCGATATGGGTGAGCAATTTTCGCGCTTTCAAATTCAAGCGCTTCAACATCACCCGAACTGTGATCGATGTACAGCGACCATTCAACGCGCTGTCGTCCAATATCGGCCTGTGGGTCGGGGAACTTCGGTGAACGCAGCAATGTCAACATCAGAGCATTTCCGCGCACGTCATATCCACGAGGGCCATCAGCCAAAATCGCGACGCCGCTGCCAGGCTCGCCGACATGTACATACCGATGAGCGCACACCTCAAATTTGGCGATATCCCACGATGTGTTGTGATGCCGAGGACGCCGCACATGTCCAAATTGCGTTCCGCAGGTTGCCTCACGTGACAACACGGCCGTCGGGAGTTTCATCTGCAGACGATGCTCAGATTCACGCCAATCGGCATCAAGCGCAACATCAAGTCGAGATGCTCCAGCAGCAAGAGACCAACGAACCTGAAACTTTGACACTTGCGTGGCGAAATCGGCCACAACGACAACACGCAAATCAGATGCTGATTCAATGCGCGGACCACGAACAATCTGAACTGCAATTTCTGGCGAATTCGCATCAGCCAAATCGATATCCCACGCGTCGTATTCGGCGGGAGTGTCTTGACGAAGCACAAATGAACTCACTCGATCACCACCTAAGAGCGAGCGTCCCGATTGGCAATCTCGGAGGTCGATCATTTCACCCTTCGAGTTCCAATTCACTTGCATGATTCCGTTAGTTAGTTCGAGTTCACCCTCGGCTTCGGTAAATGAAACTCCGGCCACAAGCGAAGGAACTTCGCTCGAGAAATGCTGCGTTCCCGACATTGCCGGAACCTCTACCCATTGCGCCACGCCGTTGACATCGACGACGCCTGATATTGCGACTGGGGCTGGGTTCATCAACCACGTTGAACCGTCTGTTCGCGGACTCAATACCGAATCTAAAAGTTGGCCGACTTCTTGAGCAACAGCTGCGTGTTCGGCTTCGGCATCATCGTGCACCCAGGCGATTGATGAGCCAGGGATAATGTCATGAAATTGCTGGGTCAGAACTCTCTGCCACAGACCAGCTATTTCGTTCACTCGTTGGCCAGAAACTGCCGACCAAACTTCGAGTTCATGCAACAGGCGTTCACTATTTCGATTTCCTTGTTTTGTTCCGAGTTGCGAACTGTAGGTTCCGCGATGTTTTTCAAAATACATTTCACCAACCCAAGTTTGCGCTTGAGTCCCGTACTCGTTTTCAGCATCAGCGAAGAAGTTCCGAATTTTTCCAAACGAAACTTGTGGCACGCCTTCAAGATTGTTTGCAAGCCGTCCTCGATCAATCATCGTTTGAGTTGGACCACCACCACCGTCGCCGTGCCCATACAACGCCAGTGATCGGGTCGAGCCGACATGATCGGCAAAATTTCTTTCGGCAAACCGCAGTTGCGAAGGAGTCAATAAGGCGTTGTACGTATCAACTGGGCTGAAGTGTGTAAACACGCGAGTGCCGTCAATGCCCTCCCACCAAAACGTGTGATGGGGAAATTTGTTGGTTTCGTTCCAACTTAGTTTTTGCGTAAAGAACCATTTTCCGCCACCGTGCTGGACAATTTGCGGAAGTGTTCCTGGATAACCGAAGTCATCTGGAAGAAACGCTCCGTCACAACGAACCCCGAACCACGATTCGAAGGCTCGCTGTCCATAAACCATCTGTCGCAACAAACTCTCGCCAGTCGGCAAATTGAGGTCGGTTTCAACCCACATTCCGCCCACTGGTTCCCATTGCCCTGATTCAACGAGTTTGACCACTTCGGCAAAGATGTCCGGGGCATCTTCACGGACCCAGGCGTAATGCTGAGCCTGACTATGGCTAAAGACGGCATCCGGATTTTTCTTTAACAAGTCAACGGCATTGGCAAAAGTGCGGACTGCCTTACGTCGTGTTTCACGAATCGGCCACAACCAAGCTGTATCAAGATGAGCGTGACCCGCCGCGACGATTTGATGAGAATGGCCAGAAGACTGTCGGCCAAGTACGACCTTGAGTTCATCCAATGCCGCCGATGCCGTTTGTGAAACATCGGAGACATTAAGTGCATTGCCAGCTCGCTCGAGCGCAGCGAATAACCGCGCCCTCTGAGGTGAACTTTCTTCGAGGTCAATTGTGAGATCTATTGCCACATGCAAAGCCACTGCTAGCTCGTTGACGCCCGCATCAAAAACCGCAATCTCGGCGCGACGCAATTGATACAAGGGAGCATCACCTGAAGTTGACGGATCACCGAGTGGTGTCGGTCCATATCCGAAAACATGCCCCGCAATGATCGGCGTTGCTGCGGCCTCGATCCAAAGCTCAATGACTTCTCCTGCTACACCCACCCCAAGATGCACAAGTCGACGGTCCGGCTGAACCGCGTGCACAATTTTCCCGTGCCGATACGCCAGGCCCTCCACCTGAAATCCATCACCTCGGCCATTAAACCCGAGATCGATATCCGCGATTAACAGTTGCCCAGCGAGATTTTCTGGAACAGTCGCCACCAATTTGAACCAGACGGTGTGCCACGCCTGACCCCAGCGGGTTCCAACAACGAAAGGTGATAATGCCAGGCTCTTCGCTTTTTCGTACGACACCGTTTCAAACAATTCAACCGATGCGAAAACATCACAAGCGACTGAACTATGTGTCACGTATGGCCGTACACGTTGATCAAGTAGTCGACGTGCTCGTTGCATTGCTGGTGCCGTGATCCGATGTGCCATGGGTGTTTCCTCTACAACGTCGGCGCAATGCCAATTGTTGGTTGAACCATACGCATACCCGCATCAAACCCCGACTCATAGGGCAGCCAGCCGTTGCGATCGGGCCAGACCAACTGCAACATGTCAACAACTTGCCCGCGATTCCACTTCACTCCCGTCGTAAACAAGTGCGCATGGGCCTTCAGGTCAACGGTTGAAAATACGCAACGCAACTCGTTATCAAGTAGCCCGACAAGTGGCACATCACGAGGAATCTCAACGCCCGATGTCACTTGTTCGATCACTAAGTCAACGAGTCCCTTTACTGCAACAGGTGCCAAACCAAAAACAACGAGGTCCGGAAAAGAAAAGGACTGATTAAGACCGATGGTGTAGGCATAACCGGGCGAAGGTGGGTCTGAATCAAGCACCGCAGCGACTGGTTCGAGTGCCCAGCCATTGGTCTCAATCATCCACTCAATCTTTTCGGCGTGCGGAATCTTGAAATCAGGAAGATCGATGTTTTCTGCCACACAAATAGAGTGCCACACGATCAGGTAGCCAAGCGCACTTGCGATACCGTGAATGGCAATGTATCGATTTCTTTTTCGACCAAAATGGATTGGTTTTCACCTGCTGTGCATTTTTAGTGTGGTCTTGATGGTTTATTTGTCGCTCTGGCAGTTTCACCGCCTTGATGAGCGCAAAACCTTCAACAGTGAAGTCCGCGAACGTTCAAGCCTGGGCATCGTCGACATCAGCACGCTCGATACTTCAGACCCATCGTCGGTCGAATGGCGACCCGCTGGAGCGAAGGGAACGTATATTCCCGACGAGCAAGTCCTGATCTTGAATCGCAGTCAAGGCGGCGTCGCAGGAATGAATGTCTTGACTCCGCTGCAACTTGCTGACGGTCGAGCCGTCATCATCAATCGCGGATTCATTGCCCTGAGTGCCACCCCACCCCCGGCGCCGGCGGGCGTCGTCAAAGTGGTCGGCGTGCTGCGTTCCACCGAAGAGCGCTCGACTGGGCAAGCCCGAGAGGCCAGTGGCGAACTTACCGAATTCTTCCGTCTAGATATCGACCGCCTCCGACAACAAATCGAACCAGAACTCCTCGCCGTTGCTCTCGTGGCTGAAGTTTCAGAGCCTGCCGATAGTTCGACACTCTTGCCCGTCAGCCCTCCCGAACTCTCTGAAGGATCCCATCTGTCGTACGCGTTTCAGTGGCTGATTTTTTCAACTGCGGTGGTCGTGGGATGGGTTCTCGCGATTCGCAAATCGATCGCTAGCCGCGT
>CAMDER010000163.1 GCA_945896935.1 Bifidobacterium breve
GCCATGTTGCGCAGACTGTCACCAGTATCGGGTCGTTCGACTTTAATGACATCTGCACCAAAGTCGGCGAGGTAACGGGCGCAGTTGGGTCCCGCAATCACCGTGGAAATGTCAAGAACCCGCAGGCCATGTAATGGAGTGCGGAGTGCCTCGGTGTTCACATTTCTATTCTGCCCGAGATGGGAAGACGAAACACCGCTCGCTCAATGTGCCAAGTGCATAGGTCTCATAATCGATACCAAAATCTTCGTACAAGTGGCGACAACGCTCGCTCCAATTAAGAGCTTGCATAGTTGAGATGCGGTGGACCACCTGCATCACACCACCTTCATAGACGCGGTATTCGGCCCACGTGCCTGGAAAGTCTTTGACACATCCAATTTCAATAGTTGGCACACCACATTTCATCTGCCGGACACGATGCCGATGAGTGTGTCCTGCGGTGTATCCAATGATGTTTGTGTGTTGTGCGACAACAGAGTTGAGAGCGTCGCTGCTGTCGGGGTTGATACCGAAGTAACCCTCACTGCGATGTCCATCGGTTTGCGCTCCCGGAGTCCATTGTTGGTGATGTCCCATCACTAACACTGGCAACTTGGTTGAAACTGCGTGCTCGGCCAACCACGTGAGTTGACCCGCTGCGATATCGCCAGTGGTTTCTGTAGGAATGGCGGTGTCCATGAGGGCGACGCAGATACCGGGCATTTCGATCCATTGATCTTCGTCGTATTTGTGTTGGCCCAAATACGAATCGTGGTTGCCGCGGATGACATGTAACTTCTCACCGAATTGGCTGTAACAGTTTTCAAATGCTGCAAACTCTTCGTCAGATCCGAAACAGGTGAGATCACCTTTGACAAATACGTGCTGCGGATTCAACGCAGTAATTTCGGCCACTGCTCCACGATTCATGATTTCGGGATACGGCGGTTCACCAGGAAGCGAATGTTGAATGGGACCCTTGAGATCGTCATCAATTTTTCCGCACTCAAGTTCACCAAAATGCACATCATTGACTGTGGCAAAGGTACTGAGCAACGCACCGTTGGGTCGAGCGAGTGTGTTGACTTCGAAACCATTGAATGTGTATGACGTTGATGGGGTTAATCCGTCGTAGCGATACACCGTTAGGCCATCGTGGATAACTACTAAATCATCAGCAACAGTCGTGACTTCCATAAGTGATGATTAGGGACGGTCGCGCCGTGCAATTGTTGGTTTCGCCCACCAACGTCCGCTGAAGCGCCACGCATTTTGTCGCGCTGCAACAACATTTTCACCCACGACTGGACGTGGCCACAAAGCCTCGATCGCAGCCGCAATAACGACTGCTTCTTCGTCGGTAGGAGTAGGCGAAACTTGTTGACTCATAACGGCATATTGCCATGCTTACGGCGGGGCAACTCTTCGCGCTTGGTGCGCAACATTCGGAAACCAGCAACAACCTTTTGGCGGGTCTCGGCGGGGTCGATGACGTCATCGATGTAACCGCGCTCGGCTGCCGCATACGGGTTGGCGTACTTCTCGGTGTATTCGGTGACAAGTTCGGCGCGACGAGCAACTGGATCGGCAGCTTGTTGCAATTCACGGCGATACACGATTTCAACGGCACCGTTTGGTCCCATCACTGCGAGTTCGGCGGTTGGCCATGCATATGACAAGTCAGAACCAATCGACTTCGAGTCCATCACCACGTACGCTCCGCCGTAAGCCTTGCGCGTAATAATTTGAATTCGCGGAACTGTTGCTTCACAGTATGCGTAGAGCAACTTGGCACCGTGACGAATAATGCCGCCGTACTCTTGATCGACACCTGGCAAGAAACCAGGTACGTCAACCATGGTGAGCAACGGAATGTTGAAAGCATCGCAGGTGCGCACAAAGCGAGCAGCCTTTTCGGCGCTTTCAATATCAAGAACACCAGCAAGGAACAATGGCTGGTTGCCGACAACGCCGACAGAGTGACCATCAATACGAACGAATCCGCACACGATGCTCTTGGCCCAATGCGGGAAGTATTCAAAGAATTCACCGTCGTCAACGATCGACGCAATGACCTTCTTCATGTCGTAGGGCTGATTAGGCGAAGGAGGAAGAATGTCGCGCAAGTCGGGGCACAAACGATCGGGATCGTCGCCGGTGTCAATGGTCGGCGGTTCTTCCATATTGTTTTGTGGCATAAACGACATCAAGAATCGCACATCCTCAAGGCATGACTTCTCATCGGCTGAAACGAATGTGGCAACACCGCTCTTGCTGGCGTGGCTCATTGCACCACCAAGTTCTTCAAGCGTTACTTCTTCGCCAGTTACGGTCTTCACAACATCGGGTCCGGTGATGAACATGTGACTGCTCTCGCGCACCATGAAGATGAAGTCGGTCATCGCAGGCGAGTACACGGCTCCGCCAGCACATGGTCCGAGAATGACCGAGATCTGCGGAATCACACCGCTTGACTGCACATTGCGATAGAAGATGCCACCGTAACTTGCGAGTGAAACAACACCTTCTTGAATACGTGCGCCGGCACCGTCGTTGAGTCCGATGACTGGGGCGCCAACGCGCAACGCCATGTCCATCAACTTGTGGATCTTCTCAGCGAATACTTCACCAAGCGCTCCACCGAACACGGTGAAGTCTTGCGAGAAAACAAAAACCTTGCGACCCTCAATAGTGCCCCAGCCCGTGATGACCCCGTCGGTGTATGGGTGCTCATCAAGACCAGCGGCATGGGCGCGGTGACGAGCCAACATGTCAAGTTCTTGGAACGAGCCTGGATCGAGCAAATAGTCGAGCCGTTCGCGGGCCAGCAATTTGCCTTTTTCGTGTTGCCGTTCTACCGAACGAGGTGACCCCGCATGGAGCGCCTGTTCTTTGCGCTGAAGGAGGTCGGCGAGTTTGTCTTGCATGGGGTTAGCACTAGTCACCCCGTGAACGATACTCGCAACTGGCTTAAGGAACCGAGGTGACGACCGTGGCGGTGACCGGTTGGATTCCGGCTGCGGGGGTAGCCGCGCCAGGAACCGTGGTGGCGCCAAGGGGGACGACCACGGTTGCTGGTGAACCATCAACCGAGATGGCCAACGAGGTGGTCGTGATGTCGGTTCCAGTGGTGCCCGAATCGCTGGAATTGGCCATAACCGACACGGTGTACGTCACCGACGGCAGTGGGCCATCAGGTCCGTTGCCGGTCACGATGATTGTCCACAGGCCGGGAGCGCCGAACGGGACTCCTTCACTCATCGGAAGTCGGGCTGCTCCGACGCCATCGAGTGGGACATTGAGGGTCACGCTTGCGGTGTTGTTGGTGGGCGGGTTGAACTGCACGGTGAGATCGGTCAGACCGGTCGGTGGCGAATGCACATCGATACGAACTGCGTTGAGACCGACCGTGGCTGGCGTGACTTTGAGTTGAACATCAAACTCACCACCAGAGCGATCGCCGACAAAGGCGTAGTTGGTGCGGTCTGATCCAGGAGGGCTCACATTGGGTGGCAAGGTGGCGACCGACCAAGACGTGAAGACTAAGACCAAGATACCGATGCCGATTTCGGAGAGGACTGCTTTGCGAAGTTGTTGAGCAGTGCGACCACTGAGTTCGCGCTTTTTTGCTAATTGATGATTGATGAACTGCCGTGCTGCTCCACCGACATACACCATGCCGGCAACGCCGATCACTTTGACGATGACCAAGCGGCCATGACGACTTGTGAGAAATTCGCCGCCATCCATTTGGTAAAACTGCACAAGTCCAGCAACGACCGTGACGCCGATGTAGATGTTTGCTTGCCGGGAAAAGGTTCGAATCGCGTGCATCAGGTCTTCTTCGCCTGGCCCAATCAATACCGATTGAGCCAAGAAAACCAGGCCTCCTAGCCACATGCCGGCTGCCAGAACATGCACAATTCCAGCGATTGTGCCAAGAGCCGAGAAGTCGTCTACTACTCGAGTGAGCCCGAATGTTGCCATGGCCGCAGTGGGTAAGGCGAGTGAAACAATTTGTGATTGCGGATCAAAAATACGATCTGGGCGCAACGCGACAACGCCGCAAGCGGCTATCAATACAACGCGCAACACGGCCGAAATGCCACTCGCGTTATGGAAGAGCTCGCCCCAACTCAGTGGAATAAATGAACCGAACACCGAGTCGCCCGAGAGCAACGCGGACCGCAATGCGACGACAACGTAGTTGCT
>CAMDER010000164.1 GCA_945896935.1 Bifidobacterium breve
ATAACTGCCGAAGACACCACATCGGGATGTTCGCTTAAGGCAACTTCAACTTCTGCGGGATAGATATTGGCTCCACCCGACAAGATCATGTCTCCACGACGATCGGTGAGATAGATGTAGCCCTCTTCGTCAATCTTGCCGATGTCTCCGAGACTTTCCCAGCCGTCTGGTGATTTACGGGCCTCGGCCCCGAGGTACTTGTAGGTGACACGACTGTTACGCATGAATATTTCGCCAATGGTGCCGCGTGGTAACTCTTCATATGTATCTGAATCAAGAACCTTCATTTCGCCAGTAACGCAACGACCAACTGAACCGCGGTGGGCCAACCATTCATCGCCACGAATGATTGTGACGGCCTGCGCTTCAGTTCCGGCGTAGAGCTCCATGATCTTTTCACCGCCGAGCCAGTTGCACCATTCTTCCTTCAACCATGGTGGGCAGGGCGCTGCCATATGCCAAACAGTAGATAGCGAAGAGAGGTCGTACTTGTTCTTCACATCTTCAGGCAAACGTGAGATACGCGACATCATCGTGGGAACAAACAAGATCCAATCGGCACTGTGCTTATCGACCGCAGCCAATGTTGCTTCGGCATCAAACTGCGGCAACAGAACTAAATGGTTGCCGTGAAAAAGCGAACCAGCACCAAACGAGAAGGGAGCATTGTGGTACAGCGGTCCAGGAATGCACACGACTCCGTCAACGCGCTGACCCATGCCTGGTGCACCCACGCTGACGATGCCGGGATCACCAGCAACGATCAATTTGGGTCGTCCGGTTGAACCACCTGACGTTGGTGCCTTCATTGCGGGCGAAGTCACATCTGGCAAAGGTGAATCATCGTAAGCCGAGGCATCAAAATGCGCGGGCAATGTGACACGGCCAGGATGGGCCGATTGCTCGGCACCAACGACAAGCGCTGAATCGGCAAGTTCAACGATGGCTTCGCGCTCGCGGTTTGGCAAACGGTAACTCACCGGTTGTGGAATCGCACCAAGCTTCCATGCAGCAATACACGCTTCGTAAAACTCAACCGAGTTTGGCAAAGCAACCGTGACAAAATTGCCAAATGAAACACCACGTTCGGCATAGGCGCGTGCCAAGCGATTTGTTCGCGACTCAAGCTCGGCTCGTGTCACTGACTCATCACCGCAAGTAATTGCGGTGCGGTTGGGGTTTTCGGCGGCCTTATCGGCAAGCGCCTGCATAATTGAAATGACATTTGGCGTATTCATGATTTTCCGTTCGTGCAGTTGAGCAAATTGTTTTAGGCGTTGTCGAGAGCGTGCTGCCAGGTGCGATGCCAGTGCTGCAGCATTGGCTCATTGCTACCAAAGTTAAAGTTGGTGAGACCAATTTCTGCGCCACGTTGACACTGCTCGGCGGCCGGAAAGTCTTCGGTACCCACGACAAGTGCCGCAAAATCTGCACCGCGCTGACGGGCCTCGCGATCTTCTTCATTAGCAATGGGCTTCAGAGAAGCCTCGGTGAGGTCGACGGTGCATTCGTTGACATTGCGTCCGGGATAGACGCGGAACATTTGACAGCTCACCGGAGTTTCAAGCAAAACAACACTGGGGAACAAAGTGTGAATGATGCTGACAGGCATTGTTGGTGGCCAATGTTCTTCGGGAAGGTCAACAACCTTTTCAGTTCCGGTTGTCGGGAATCCCCAACGGGCATGTTTGCCGAAACTGTCGTAAATGGGATTATGTAAAACCAAGTTCGACAAAGTGTCACGATGTAGATAGTCAACGTGATACGACTCGAGGTTCACATCGAAAGCAATTTTCCAGTTGGCTTTGAGTGTCCAAGTGTGTTGGCAAACAACTTCGTGAGTCTCATAACCACACCAACGGAGTTGTGGTTCGATATCCGCAAAGGCAGCAGCTGGATCGACATCATCGCTGAGTCCGACAGCAATCAGTCCTGCGACGTCGGCGATGGGCAAGGGTTGAAGTCCGAGAGTGCTCTTTTCAATATCACTAAAGGCGTACGCCTGAGGTTGGCCAGCAAGGTCGCCGTTCAGCTCAAAAGACCATGCGTGGTAGGGGCACGTAAGGCGACGCGTTTCACCGCACCCATCGGCAACTTGAGCACCGCGATGGGTGCACGCATTGCGAAATGCGCGCAACACGCCGTCGTCGGCACGAGTAACCAGCACCGGATGGCCGGCGACATTTTTTGTGATAAAGGTTCCGGGTTTGGGAAGCTCGCCAGTCCAACCAATGATGTGGGCCCCGCCACGAAAGAGAACATCAAGTTCTTTTTGGAATCGAACTGGGTCGGTAAAAACAGTTGCTGGCTCAGTCATTGAACCAGCGGCATGATCAAGCGTCTTGCCACGATAGTTATCAAGTAGACGACGAACGAGTTCACGTGGAAAGCGATCGCTTGTGGCCTGATCAGAATTTGTCACAGTCATATTTTCCCCTAGATAGATGTGGGCAGACCCCTCTGCTCACTCCTCACAACAGTGTGTCAGAAATTTCTCAGTAGGCACTGATCGCAATGAAAAGTGCGCTAGCCGTGGCGATAATCGAGGCGTCGGGGTGGTCTTCGCGTAGTTCGGCCTCAAGGAAAATCTTGCGCCCTTCCCGTCGTCCGAGCCACGCATGTATCACGAGGGGTACGTGGAGGGGCGTCGGCGCCTTGAAGTTGGTGGTCAATTGCCCCGTATATGCCACGGTCTGAAGCAGATTCAACATGAAGCCCATGGCGTCGTCAAAAGCCAAGGCGACAATGCCTCCGTGGCTGCGCGATGGCGCACCTTCAAACGATGAGCCGATGATAAACGTTGCTTCAACGCGGTCGCCGCGACGGTAGACCTGCATCTCGAGACCGTGAGGACTACCTGGCCCAGAACCAGGGCGAGTGATGTGGCTCGTGAGGCGCGAGTTATCGGGTACTTCATTGTTATGAGCTGTAGAGAATTGCGAAAACTCTCGCGTGCGAGTGATGCCTTGCTCGAATTGACCGCTGAGACCATCGAGCGCTTGAATCGTTGCTTCCATTGAATCAAGGTCGACTTCACGTCCGATCACTGCGTGACCTAGGCGGCGAACAGCACTACCGAGGCGAACGCGGGTCTCATCAAATGTTGGGTCAAGACCTTCGGGATACTTCATCATGATGATTCCTGCACATCTTCAATTTTGGTCGTATTGAGGTCGTTCAGCCAACCCCGTGAGACAAGCAGCACAACGACAGCAAGTAAAACTGCCGCATCTGCCAAAACTGCGACCCTCATTGTGAAGATGTCGCCTAATCGCCCAAGAATAAAAGCTCCTAGTGGGATGCCAGCCAAGATTCCGAGTACATAAAAACTCATGGTTCGACCACGTAAGTGATCTGGGACCGTTCCCTGAATCAAGGTGTTGAGAGCGACAGCCGATTGCAGGTGCGCTAAACCACTGATGAAATAGGCAAGTAGACCAACCCAATAGATCGATGTCATCGGAATCATTGCTGTACTAATCGTGAACAAAATCAATGCAACGACAACTCGGGAAGATCGTTTCAAGTGGTCGCCGAGGGCAACTGAGAAAAGCGATGACGTCAATGCGCCAAGTCCGAGAGCAACAAGTAGGCCGGCATTATCTGTTGACGGCCGATCAAAGATTCGATTGGCAATTGCTGGAGCGATATGTTGCAGCGACTGCCCACATAGAGAAGTAATGAAGGCGAGAAAAACTACAAGTCGTAGCGGGCGATGACGCCAGACAAAAGATCCGCCCGCCTTGATGACATCTGAAACCTTTCCCTGGCTTGCTGCCGAGATGATCTGGTGGGGTCGTGACAACGCGAGTGCCCCGATCACCAACAAAAATGTGATGGCGTTGATAAAAATCGCCGCGCCAGTGCCAAGCGTGCTGACGACAAGGCCAGCGAAACCTGGACCGATTGCTCGCGCCAAAGTGAATTGCACTGAATTTAACTTGACCGCGTCCAGCAATTCTTCGGCTGGAACAAGCAACGGAACAAAACTTTGCCAAGCTGCAGTTTGAAAGCCAGTGGCAAGTCCACCAACGAGTGCAATCGAAACAATGAGTCCAGGGCTGATTGACCCAGCGAGATACAGACCCCACAAGATGAATGCACACATCATCTGCACGGTTTGAGTAATCATCAATATCTTGCGCCGACTCATGCGGTCAGATAACACGCCGGCGTATGGAGTTAAGAAAAC
>CAMDER010000165.1 GCA_945896935.1 Bifidobacterium breve
CCGCAGTGGTGGCTGGAGTACATCATGAGTGGCGGAACCACCCCAATACCGACCTGACCATTGTGCTTCTGGTGTCGATTTCTTCGGTAATACCAACGAATATGACACCAGAATCACAACTGGACTAGAGCAGTTTGCGGAAGAGTTTGGCCTTCTTGTCGGTGTACGGCGGATAGGCCAGCGATGGATCGAGTTTGGTGCCTCGACTCAGCACGGGCTTCATGTGCTGGAACAAACGCACGCCCGACTTGCCGTGATATCCACCCATGCCACTTTCGCCAATGCCACCAAAGGGCAAATGCGGGCTGGTGAGGTGCATCAAAGTTCCGTTGACGGTCATTCCGCCGGCAGTTGTCTTGGCGAGCACTTCATTCACAACCGACTTGTTCTCGGCAAAGACATACAACGCCAATGGGTGCGGGCGAGCTGTGATGAAATCAATGGCTTGCTTGGTTGAGGTGATGGAGATCACTGGTAACAACGGCCCGAAGATCTCTTCGTTCATCAAAGCCGAGTTCATGTCGACATCAGCCAACACGGTTGGTGCAACGTAACGGCTCTCGGCATTGGTCTCGCCTCCGATAACAACCTTGCCGCCGCTCATGAGCGACTTCAAACGATCGAAGTGGCGTGGCGAAACAATGCGGCCATAACTTTCGCTGGTTTGCGGGTCGGCACCAAAGAAATCGGTGATGGCTTTGCCGAGTTCGTCTAAGAAAGGCTGGCGAACTTTTTCGTTGACCAAGATGTAGTCAGGGGCAACACATGTCTGGCCAGCATTGAGCCACTTGCCCCACGCGATACGGCGAGCAGTGACACGAATATTGGCTGACTCGTCAATGATGACTGGGCTTTTTCCGCCAAGTTCAAGCGTGACTGGTGTGAGGTTGTTGGCAGCAGCGGCCATCACGATGCGACCAACGGTTCCGTTTCCGGTGTAAAAGATGTGATCAAAATGTTCGGCAAGCAGTGCAGTTGTTTCGGGCACTCCACCTTCGACCAACGTGACGGCCTTCTGGTCAAGATATTTCGGAACGAGTCGAGCGAGCACTTCTGAAGTTGCAGCCGAAACTTCGGACGGCTTCATGACTACTGCATTGCCAGCAGCAATCGCGCCAGCAGCCGGAACGAGCAACAACTGAATGGGGTAGTTCCACGGAGCGATAACAAGCACGACACCAAGTGGTTCGGGAATGAGTTGCGACTTCGCCGGCATGGTGACAAGAGGGGTGGGGACGCGCTGCGGCTTATTCCACTTCTTGAGGTTCTTGAGCATCAACTTGATTTCGCCAGTGATGAACGCGATGTCGGTGATGAAACCTTCGACGGTTGGCTTGCCAAGGTCGGTCTTCAACGCGGCCAGAAACTCGGGCTCATTCTCTTCGAGCATCTTGATCATTTGTTCGAGTTGGTTTTTACGCCAGGCGAGTGGGCGGGTGTGGCCCGAGTTGTAGGTGGCACGAAGATCTGCGGAGTAAGTCGACATAGTCATCCATTCAATCAGTGGTTTAGGGTTCAACGATGGCGAAGCCAGGTGCATTGGTGTCAATGTTGCCAAAGATATTGAGCAGCGCCGCACCATCACCATCAAGAGTGATGTTGCCGGCAGTGATTTGATCAACAAAAGTTGTTTGCTGCGTCAAGATGTCGATGAGCAACGAGCGGTTGATCGATATTGACGCAACCGCTTCAGAGTCGTGACGACCCTGCACCCCATAGAGAGTGCGGTGTGAGAGCGCGAGAACCCATTTCTCATCGGCGGTTCCTGCCATATCGGGGAATGTCCAATTGAGTTTGAGTGACAATCCGCCGACTTCTTCGCTCTTCAAGCGCACAGAAATCGTGTCGAAGATTTGTTCAACAGTCATCGCAACCAAGATGCCGCGTGCCCGTGCGGGGCTTGCCGGCAAATCGGGTGTTCCGTGGCGTAATTCTTGAGCACCCATTAAATATGCATTGCGGAAAGTTGATGATTCACTTTGGTAACCGAGCTGTTCAAGTAAGTCGGCCTGAAGTGCACGCGCTTCAGTATTGGTCGGATCAGCAAACACCAAATGGTTCACTAATTCAGCACCCCAGCGATAGTCGCCGTTGGCAAGAGCCTCGTGGCCGGCTGCGATTACTTTGTCGGCACCGCCGGCTAACGCGACATAACGCTTTCCGGCCTCAACTGGTGGCAACTTGTTGAGATTGGCGGGGTTGCCGTCATACCAACTGAGATAACGCTGATACACGGCCTTGCTGTTGTGAACGAGATCTCCGTAATAACCATGAGTGTGTTCTTGCGCCAAGAAGTCATCGGGCAACTTAAGGGTGCTCGCAATTTCGGTGGGAACAAGTCCTTGGTTGGCGAGACGCATAGTTTGATCGTGCATCCACTTGTACAAGTCGCGTTGCAATCCTAAAAATTCAACGGCGTCTTTTTGACCCCAGCGAGGCCAGTTGTGCGATGTGAACAACACTTTGGTTTTTGCGCCGAACAATTCGATTGCTTCGTTGATGTACTTCGACCAACGTAACGAGTTGCGAACGAGCGCTCCACGAATCGGGATGAGGTTGTGCATCGTGTGTGAACAGTTTTCGGCCATGCACAGCGCATCAAAGTCGGGAAAGAAGAAGTTCATTTCGGCAGGGGCTTCGGTTTCGGGTGTGAGTTGATACACCACTCGCACGCCGTCAATCAGCATTTCTTCACCAGTGAAAGTGATATCGCGATTTGGTGCAATCAGCGTGTTCGGGCCAATGGGTATTGAGTTTCCGAGTCCGCAGTCGACATGACCGCGCGGGCCGGGCGGAAGCAAAGGTCCGAATTGATACAAGGCACGACGTCCCATTGCCGGGCCAGCAATGACATTTTCTCCAACAACTTCGTGCAAGAAACCAACTGGTGCGATGACCTGGCATTTTCCTGCATCAACTTCGGCTTGTGAAGTCACGCCAAGTACGCCACCAAAGTGGTCGCCATGTGAGTGGGTGTAGATAACGGCGACGACTGGTCGATGGCCAAGATGCTTTGTGATCAATTCATAGCTAGCCCGAGCAGTGGCTTCAACGGTGAGTGGATCAACAACAATCCAGCCGGTATTGCTCTTGATAAAGGTGATGTTGGAAATGTCGTAGCCACGAACTTGCCAGACACCTTCGGTGACTTCGAAGAGTCCGTGATTGACATTCAGCTTGGCGTGGCGCCACAAATTGGGATGCACAGTGTCGGGTGCGTCGCCTTGAAGGAAGGCATACCGACCAACGTCGCTGGCTTGTCGGCCTTGCGCATCGGTGATCCGGGTGTCGTCAAGCGAAGCGATGAAGCCGCGTTGAGCGCGTGTGAAGTCTTCGGGGTCGAGCGGAGTGGCAGCCGAGCTGTTGAGAGCACGGGTGTGCTCAGAAGCTGGCTTAGATGTGTAATCGGGCGATTTCATTGAGTTCTCCTATGGAAGTAACCACAGTACTCCTCGATGAAACCTCCCCAAACTCTTTGGGTTTTCTGGTGGCAAGAATGAGCGTTTCTCTGCCACTTTTTGCCACCAGTTTGACTAAGGGGCGATGGTGAAACGCCACAAAATGGTGTTGTTGGTATTCAGGTTTGAACCCCAGATGATCTCTGCCGTGGAGTCCCACATGATCTCGTTATATCCATCTTTTACTCCGACTTCATCGGCGAGGTAACTGGTGGCGTTGGCCCAGGATGAGTCGTCGAAGTTTGCAGACGTCCAGTTGGCCGGTTCGTCAAGAGTTTCAAATTGGCAATCGGTATCTGGGTCAGCAGATTTCTCGCATTCAACATTGAGCGGTGCAATTTGAATCACTAAGCCGCGCCAATCGCCATTTGTCACGGCGACGATTTCACCGGTCGACGTATCGGTGAATTGGGCAATGAATCCACCGTCACCCATCTGTTGATTTGGTTCACCGATGTACTCAAGGCCACTGTCGGTCTCTTTGAAATCTTTCGTCACCATCGCGATGGTGAGGGGGTAAGTCGCCTCAAAGGTAATCGTCTCGGCGTTGAATGAACGTTCGGTCGTGATAGGGACCGAGTCCTCTCCAACGAGATCGCCGTTGATGTACAGCGAGAACCAGTTATCGGCCCACACCTCGGCGGTGAAGGTGGATGTCACGCCTTCCGAGGCGGTAGTCAATGTTGTCGGTGTCGTCTCGATCGTGACTTCACTTGAAT
>CAMDER010000166.1 GCA_945896935.1 Bifidobacterium breve
CGGAATTGTTTTGACATTCTCGGCCTCGGGTCACCCAAGTGCTTCGGCTCAATCAGGTATCGCAGTGGCTGTCGATGCCCTACATTTCTCGAGTGTCGTTTTGTGGGTAGGTGGTCTGATCGTTGTGGCTTTTGGGGGAGTCATGCGCAGTGCTCATGCCGATGTTGTTGTCCGTCGTTTTTCGCGGATGGCCACATTCGCTATTCCGATAGCAGTGATCACCGGTCTCTGGCAGACCTGGCATTTGGTGCCGGCTCTCAGCGATATCACGCAAACGGCATGGGGCAAAGCGTTACTCGTCAAGACCTGTTTCGTCATTGCGGCAGTGACTCTTGGTGGCTTTGCTCGCTGGCTTGTTCAACGCGGTGAGGGACACTCAATTCATCGCATTATTGTTGTCGAACTTCTGATCGCGACGGTGGTTCTTGGTGTTACTGCAGGAATGCTGGCAAAATCTCCAGAAGTTACTGAAGCAAACGCTGTTTTCAGTACGCAACTCGTTGAAGGCGACACGATTGTTGGCATCGCGGTGACTCCGGGGCGAGTCGGGAACAACGAGATTCACGTCACGATTTCAACGCCTAGCGGAACCTTGTCTCCAGTTGAAGGAGTCACGATGCGTCTGACATTGCCGGGCTCTGAAGTGCCAACGATTACTGCCGCAGTTTCAGAACTCGGGCCAAACCACTTTGTTGGAGCACTATCTATTTTGACAGCAGGTACGTGGACACTTGAGATACTGGTCCAGCCCGATCCATCGACAAGTACCCGGTATGCGACTGAGGTTCCGATTTCCTAAAGTTGGTCAATAATTCTCATCTGTTAAGTCTGCGAGTGCTTGTCCACGGGCAGTTGGGTTGTCGATCAGGTCAACAGTGTGTTGAAGTTCAAGCTGAACGTCTGGTGACGGTCGATCATTTACTTGATCAATTCGACCCGAAGTCAACGCCGAATTGAAGACAGCCGTATATGCGATTGATGCAAGAGCGCTGCGATGTTGAAGCATTTGTATCGCGGAAGTGACACGCACCTCTGGCGTCTTGTCAAAAAGATTCACAACATGAGATTTTGACTTGCCTATCAGCAATGACGTCGGCCAGGGCAGTTTGAGTGGCAAAAGCGCGGGAATCGTGAGCAGGGTAGATAGGTGGTCGGAGTCCATGTCAGCCTGTCGAACTTTGGCATTTCGTAGCAATTCTGTTGAAGCACCAACCGCAAACGCGATTGAGTCAATCCGATGTAGTCGATCGCTGCTGTCATCAGGAAGGTCAGAGAGGTTTCTATAGAGAGCAGATCCAAGACCTTGGGAGAAGGCCATTGCGGCATTCTCTGCATCGGCGATTTTCTTGAGGTAGTGAATTCCGGTTTCGGCGGACCAGCTCCACTCGGATGCGAGGCCTGTGAATTGCAGTTGCCAAGGAGCCACGACTTCGCCAAGCAGGTCACGGATTTGCCGGCGAGTAGTTAACTGTTTGTGAATGTCGACCCACGTTGGGGCGATCCCTTCGCGCCACTCTTGATCGCCGAAGACCTCTTCGACGAGCCGGGTGATTCGTTGCCCAGCGGTGGTCACTGAAGTCGTTCTCGGATCAGTTGCCGACAGCCACAATTTTCGAACCACTTCGGTGTCGTTGCAGCCATAGATGAGAGGCGCCAAGAACGATGTTGAATCAATCAAGCGACCTGCTTCAAGTGGGTTTCCCGCAACCTTGGCAATCAGAATGTCAATTTCGGTTGTCTTGCCATGAGTTGCATCAGACCACCATCCAGGATGATGCGTGACCCAGCGATTGAGCAAGTAGGCACTTGAATTGAATATCAGTGAATACGAATCTGAAAGATTCAGGAATGAGCTGTTGAGGATTCGCCGTGCCCGTTCTTCTTGGCTTTCAAGTAACGAGATTGCACGCTGCAAAAGTGAACGGATCTCTGGCATCGCGAGATCTCCGATTTCGGCTAAGCGAAGTTGAAGAGAAATCTCGGCCTGAGCAATGTTGAGCCGACGTGCCAGTAGGGCCAATCGCTCGGGATTACAGGCCAGACGAGTCATGATGAGCGCGCAAAAGGTCAATGCATGACGAAAGCAATGAACTGACGCGCAAAATTTCAATGTGAGAAATCAGAGCAACGGGACCCACCCAAGTATCAGAATCTGAGAGTCGTGAGATCTCACGAAGTTGCTGGTTAATCGTGTCTTGAATGCGGACAGCAAGTTGAAGAGGCGTGCTCATGGCAGACTGTGTGCAGTTGCTGCCTCTCTGCGGTCATCCCATCAAATACTTAACAACTTTGTGATGGGGAAGTTGCGTCACCGTTTCAATGAATCCTTCACCAACGGTGCTATAGCCGTGGCGGTTGTAGAAGTTGAGGGCAGCATCGCGGGCATTCGCCCAAATCAAGTGCGCCCCAATCTCGCGAACATGTGATTGTCCGGCAACAAGCAACAGCGCACCGATTCCTTGCCCCTGCACGTTGACCGCGGTGGCCATTCCCCGAAGTTGAAGTGCCTTGTGTTCTGTAGCGAGGGGGAAGGGACGTTGCATCCATGTACTGACCCCGACATTGTTCTGATCTTGGTCAAAGGCTCCGAGATGAATGGTCATCGGATCATCATCGCCATCAAAGTGAACAGTTTGGTTGACCATTCCGGCGCGTAAAACCTCGAGGCGTAAGGGACGAACTTCAAGAGAGGTCATCGGTCGTATGTGAATGTCGAGATGATTGACGTTCATTGGCCTACTCCTGCTTGAGGGCTCTGGTCGCCATCGATGAGATGATGAATCGCGTCAGAAATTACTTCGGCTTCTGGTATGAGATGGGTGACTAAGAGTGCTGTCGTCGAGGTTGCATGGAGAATTCGTTGCAGATCTTGGGCGAGTCGATCGTGGAGTTCATTGTCAAGTCCGGTCAGTGGTTCATCAAGCAGGAGAACCTGGGGAGACGGAGCCAAAGCACGGGCAAGTGCGACTCGCTTAGCTTCACCGCCCGACAGAGTTGCCACTGATTGTTTTGCTGCTTCAGCTAATCCGACAAGATCTAATAACTCTTGGCATCGCTCGGTGATGATCTGCTTATCAACCTTGGCCATTCGCAAACCAAATGCAACGTTGTCAGAAACGCTGAGGTGAGGGAAAAGTTGGTTATCTTGAAAGACCATTCCGACCGACCGCAGGTGAGTTGGTACATGAGAAATGTCGTGACCGTTGAGAATGATCGCGCCTGTGGTTGGTGTCAAGAGTCCAGCGATGATGCGCAGCAAAGTTGATTTGCCCGAGCCAGAAGGCCCGACAACTGCGGTTGTCTTTCCTGGGGGAATTTGAAGTGTGAAGTTGCGCAATATGTTGCGATCGCCATAGCTAAATGAAATGTTGTCAATGACAAGACTCATACGTGCGGCTTTCGGTCGACGGACAAAACAATGATGCCAGTCACGATAACTAAGAGTAACGATGCAGCCATGCCCGATGCTCTCGGTATCGCTCCAGCTTTGCCGAAAAGATCGGCGATGACAATCGGGAGAGTCTGTGATTCACGTCGAGTGAGAAAACTAGTAGCCCCAAACTCGCCGAGGGATATTGCCATCGAAAAAGCGATTCCAGTGGTGATTGCCGGGCGCAATAGCGGTATCTCAACAAAGTAAAAGCGTCTCCAAGGCGAAGATCCAAGAGTTGCGGCAGCCGAACGTAAATCTGGCGGAATACCTTGCACAACGGGCAAGGCTGCCCGTACGACGAATGGAATTGCGATTGCCGCGTGAACTACCGGGATAAGAAACCAGGACGAACGGAATTCAAATGGAGCAAAGTCGTAGGTAACCAAGATGGCTAATCCGACGACGACCGGCGAAATTGACAGGGGGAGGATTGCCAACGACGACCAGCGGCCATTTGTTGAACCATTCTTTGAGAATGCATATGTGGCAGCGATTCCCGTTGGAAGAGCGATGCAACTTGCGATGAGCGCATACTTTCCAGAAGTGAGTAAGGCCTGCCAGATGTCTACTTGAAGCCCTCGTTGGTTTTGAATTCCGAGTAGGACTTTCCAGCCGCTGAACGACCAGTTCTGACCAGTTCGGATGGACGCAATCGATAGAGCCAAAAGCGGAGCAAGAAAGAAAATTGTGAGTGCTCCAATGAATAACTTTGAAACGACTGCAGG
>CAMDER010000167.1 GCA_945896935.1 Bifidobacterium breve
CAAACTCTTCCGCAAACTGCTCTAGTCCAGTTGTGATTCTGGTGTCATATTCGTTGGTATTACCGAAGAAATCGACACCAGAAGCACAATGGTCAGGTCGGTATTGGGGTGGTTCCGCCACTCATGATGTACTCCAGCCACCACTGCGGAGCGTTATCGAGCAAGTTACCTAGGTGTGAATAGTCGTGCCAGCGGCAAATCTTGCCGTTGCGAATTTCCATCACCGATGTAAACGGATGCACGATGACTTCGCCGGTCGGAAAATGCCATTCTTCTTTGTGCTCGGTAATCACCACATCGCCTTCGGCCAGCACATTGCCCGGCTGATGCACCATCTTCGCGGTCGGCCCAAGTCCGAGCCTCAAGCGATCGGCGATGTCGCGCCCACCGACAACTGGCGGCACTGCTCCGACGTCCATGTATTCGGCATCGTCAGAGAAACGACTCGCGACATCAGCCCAATCTTTGGCATACATCGAATTCCAGTGCGCTTCAGCAACTGCTTTATTGGCTTGTTCTTGTTCCCCCATGATGACCCCCAGTAAACAACGGCGTGAATACCGAGAGTAGCCCATTGCTGGCGATTATATTTGAGCGCATGTCGCTTGCTTCACACATCTTGTCGGTCGTCTTGGCACTCGTCTGTATCGCTTCGGCGTACGCCGACTTGAAAATGATGCCGCAGATCGTCGAGAGTATGACGAAATTGAAAATGCCGACTCGCATTATCCCGGCACTTGGTATCGCCAAGATTGCTGGGGCCGCCGGATTACTGATCGGGTTTAGCGACAACAACTTACGGATCTACGCTGCATTTTGTTTGGCCATGTATTTCTTGTTGGCCACGTGGTTCCACGTACGAGTTCGCGACACCGTAGCCAACACCATTCCAGCTTTGGTGTTGTGCCTAGTGAGTGTCGCAACTTTGCTCACCAGTATCTAACGCCAGACGCGAAACTGGAGCAGAATCATTGCGAAATACGCAACAATTCTGCACCAGAATCACAGAATTAATTGAGGATGTGGCGACGACGGCGCAAGAACGCCACCATCAAACCGCCAACCATCAAGAACAATGCGATCTGCATCGTGTTGCTTGATGACGCACCAGTTGCAGGCAAAGTTGACGGTGTCGCCGAAACCTTCAATCCAAGCGATGCCTGAACTGTGGGGCTCGCAACAACCAACGTGTGATTGCCAAGACCGAGGCCATCGGGCAACGATGTCTGCGCTTTGATCGTGCCGTTAGCCGACACGGTGTAACTACCCAACAATGTCGGGGTCGACATGATGACAAACTCGGCAGTTTCCCCGGGTGTCAAACCAGAAGCAACAACACCCACTTGTCCATCACCCAAAACTTCGATGACTGCACCTGGCTGCACTTCAGTGACCGAACCGTCTTGGTTGAGCGCTGCAAACAATGTTGACTTTGTTCCCGCCTCAACAAGCACAGTGTTTTCAATCGGGACCGGCTTATCTAAAAGACCAGTAATTGCAGCACCAGTTGGCGTGTCTTGAACCGCAAGGCCGCTGTTTCCACCGGCCGCTTGATTCAACTGGCTCACCAAATTGTCAGCAGCAGTCTGCAACGCTGCGACTTGAGCTGGCGAGCGATCTTCAGGATCAACTTGAGCGGCCGGAAGATCAGCTGGAGTCTCAACAGCCACCGTGACTGGCTGACCGTTCACAATCGCAGTCGCCCCACCAGGTGTCCGTGTCAACGACGACTGATTACTTGACGTCACATTCACCGGACCAACCGGTGCCGTTGATGAAGTCGGAGCAGTAGCAGGCGCACTGGTCCCAGGCGCGGTAGTCCCAGGCGCAGTAGTCGTTGTCGTCGTCGTCGTTGTTGTCGTCGCCGGAGCGTTATAGGTGAACAATGTGTTCGCCACATTCGACTGACTACCCGCGGTCACGATGACGCTCGCAGTACCGGCAGTGCCAGGCGGAGTTGTGCATGTAATCGATGTCGCCGATACAACCACCACATTCGTGCAGGCCGCACTACCGACAGTCACTGTTGAAGCATTGCCGAGATTCGTACCCGTAATCGTGATCGCCGTACCACCAGCCGTCGAACCCGATGTCGGACTCACCGAAGTCACCGTCGGCGCCGCCGTACTGATGAGAACTTTGCTTGCCACTGCGAAGCCGTTGGAATCCCTCAACCCGCCGGCCATGACGGTCAACCCATCCTTGTGGTCAATGGCGTCAAGGAAAGCGTCCTGTTGTGCACCCACACCCAAGTTCGCATCCGGAATCTGCGTCCATGTCGCACCATCCGACGACGTGAAAACTTCTCCCATCGTCACGAAAGCGAACTCCGAACCGATGGTGACAAGCTTTCGCGGGAAAACTGGTGTTTGGAAGACTCCAACGTGAGTTACCCAATCGAGCCCGTTCGATGAGGTGGCCGCATCTCTGACGGCCCAGTTCTGGTCCAGCGCAAACCCGACGAACTTCCCGTTCGCGTACGCCACGTGCTGGTAAACCGGGGCCGGAATGGGCGTCGAGCCTGAGCCTGACGTCGACACGCCATCCACGGTGAAGTACTCGGTGGCGCCATTAGCATCGGTCACATCTCCGTCGTAGCCGAACTTCCAGGTCGACCCGTTGTCCGGTGTCACCAACAGGCTCGACATGGAAGGATTGGAACCAGCACCGAAGACCATCGTCGAACCGTTCTTGGCGAAAGACATTCCCGCCATAGGACTCGACGGTTGCCTCATCAGTTGCTGTTGCCCAGGCACGAAATACGGGTCGGACGGGTCGGCACGAAGGGGAGCTCGCTTCGCCGACCACGTCGTTCCGTTGCTGGTCGTGACGAAAGCGTTGGTGGCCGTGCCCAGGTTCGGGTCGGTATTCATACCTAGCAGGATGAATTCCGTACCGTCGAAGGTGATTATGTCGCCATATTCAGGCCAACTGAAATTGTTGAAGTTGATAGTGCTGGTGCGATCGGTCCAAGTGACACCGTCAGCGGATGAATACACGACCGGGGTTTGCGGACTGGTTGCCGAACCAACCGCCAAGAACACACCATTTCCATACGCAACCGATTGGAACATGGTCCCGGACGCCGAACCAATCTTCAATGCCGTGAATGAAATCGGATTTATGTTCGAGACCCAAATGTTGTTCTTGCCCTGCACCCAGAATCCAATCTGGTCGACTTCAGCCCCGACGAGCACGATCTTGCCTCCGCCGATGGCCGCGTCTTGAGGCCCGGCAAAGTTCCCGCTCTGAGGGTCGTCGACGGTCAACTGGGAACCGTAATCGGTCCAAGTAGCCCCTAGTGAGGCTTCAACCTTGACAGGCAATGGAAGCACTGTTGCTGAAGATGCGAACAGTGCTCCGATAACAAGAGCCTTCGCCCATCGCCCAAATCGACCCTTAAATTCTGACATCTGCTCCCCTTTGAGGTTGACTGATGTCAGCAATGATGACATCAACTGTGATGACAGCATAGAACAGACCCATGCCTACACGAGATACCCAAACCATTTCTTAAACAGGTTCGTGAACAAGTTCAATTGACCGTGCGCACTCACTAAGGTTCTCTCAATGACGGAACACAAACACACTCTCACTCGGGACGATTTCGTCCGAGTAGCACTGGAGTTTGTGGAAGCCCACGACGTCTCTGATTTGACGATCCGCGCTCTGGGCAAAGAACTCGGCGTTGATGCCACTGCCCTGTATCGGCACTTCCCAAAGAAGGAAAGCCTGCTGGATGCCATGCTTGACGCCGTGCTTGCCGAAGTGGGCGACTTGCCCGATCCTGTGGGCGCCTCCCCCAAAGACTGTGTTCTCGCGATTCTCAGCAATGTCCGCCAAGTCTTTCGCCAACACGCTCACTTGTCGGCCGTCTATGTGTCAGCGACTGGCGACTTCCCCTCAGGCCTCATTCTCACTCGTCGCATCAGTACTCATCTTGTCGCTATGGGGCTCTCCGGCGACAACGTGGTGCGTACGTATCAAATGCTCGAGGGGTACACCCTTGGCACGAGCGTCTTTGATTCGGGTGGTTCCCCCAATACCTGGACAATCCGGCAAACCCGTTACCGCTATGTCAACATGCCCCAGTTTGATGCGGTTGCCACCGACCCCGACCATGTTCGAAAAAT
>CAMDER010000168.1 GCA_945896935.1 Bifidobacterium breve
GTCATCGCTGCTGCATTTTCGGGGTCGGCCAACTTGAGCAATGCATCTTGACCGCTGGCGTTGTCGCCCACGTTGTAGGCAAGACCGTCATTGACGAGTGATTGCAAATCGGTCAGCAAATCAATACCGACTTGGCTGTCAAAGTTAACTTTCGTTGATGGAGCAAGGCGACCGTTGTCGTTGTCTGAATACAACTCACCAAGCTTGGCGAACCACTGCTCTAAGAACCAACCGCCACCGCTGTCGGCGCCAGTGTCTAATGCCAATCCAAAGCCGGCAGCACCACTGTCAACAATTGCTTGCGACATTGTGCGCACTTCGGCCATGTTGGTCGGTGGCTTGTTGGGGTCGAGGCCAGCAGCTTCAAATACCTTTTTGTTGTAGTACAACACGGGATCTGAAACGTTGAACGGCATTGACCACTGCACTCCTTCGGTGAAGTACTGATTCAAAGCCTTGGGCAAGAAGTCAGATGTGTCGTACGAAGCCGATTCAATACATGCTCCAACTGGAACATTCGAATCAGTGTCGCCCATCACCTGCACGGCATATTCGGGAGCCTGCACCATGTCGGGGCGGCTGTCTTGGCTGCTCTGCAAATACTTGTCGAGTGTTTGCTCGTAGCCACCTTGGTTTTCAAGTGACACGTTGACCTTGGTCTGTGAAGCGTTGTACTCGGCAGTTAAAGAAGTCAGCGCATCTTCAAGGTCGCCATTCATTCCATGCCAGAACGTGATGTCAACGGTCTCGGTGACTGAATCAAGTGCCGTTGTGTCACATGGGGGCAATGATGCCAATGGTGTAGCGACAGTGGTGGGTGCCGCTGTTGGTGCACTGCTGCCATCTGTTGCAGGGGCTTCAGTATTGCCAGAGTCGACAATGGAACTACTTCCACCACCTCCACATGAGGCAAACAACAAAGCACTTGCGGTCAAACCAGCAAGTAGTAGACGGGATTTATTGGGGGTTTTCATTTCATCCTTTCACTGCGCCGGCGGTGAGCCCACGCACTAATTGTTTTTGGAATACGACTAAGACAATCAAAATTGGAACTGCAGCAATGATCGTTCCCGCCATAATCAAGTTTGGCTTGTCAAGGTCGGATGATGCCAAGTGCCTTAAGCCTGTTTGTACAGTGTTCATGTCATCTTCGGTAGTGATGAGCGACGGCCACAGGTACTGATTCCAACTTGACAAGAACGAGAACAACCCGAGTGCGCCCAAGGTTGGGCGAACCAGTGGAATGGCGACTTCTTTCATGAAGCCCCAATGACCAAGGCCATCCATTTGTGCAGCCTCACGAAGATCGGGGGGAATCTGCATGAAAACTTGGCGGAGCAAGAAGGTTCCGAATGCTGTCGCAACAAAAGGAACCGTTAAACCTTGGAACGAGTTCAGCCAACCGAGCGAATCAATCGTGCGGCGATTGATCACCAGAGTGACTTCAAGTGGGACCAACATGGTTGATAAGAAGATGCCAAAGACCAATCGCTTGAGCGGGAACTTCAAGAATGAAAATGCGTAGGCCGAAGCGATTGATGTCACCAATTGAACCGATGTGATGATCAGGGCGACGACCGTCGTATTCATCAAGTAACGACCGAGCCGACCTTGAGTCCAGGCATCCTTGAGAACATCGAGAGTAAATGCATTGGGCAACAGCGGATTATCAAGAACTCTGTTGCCAGGCTTCAGAGCCGCAATAACAGTTGTATAAACCGGGAACAAAATGAACAATGCAACGATGGTCAACATTGAATAGCGGGCAACAGATCGCCAGCCTTTGGGTGCGGTATCAAGAGCCATAGTGCACTCGCTTTCCGAAACCCCGGAACTGCAAGGCCGAGAGGGCAAGCAAGATCACAAACAACAACACCGCGACTGCGGCTTGTAAACCATCGTTGTTCTTGATGATTGAACTACTTCCGTAAATCAAATAGGTCACGGTTGTCGTTGAGTCTTGGGGGATTGGCCCGCCATTGGTGAGCAAGTCCATTTCGCCGTACGCCTGAAATGCTCGCGAGGTTAAGACAACTGTGGTGAACAAGAGTGTTGGCGAGATGAGTGGCAATGTCACATTGGTGAAGCGCATCCAACCACCAGCGCCATCGACGTATGCGCTCTCGTGCATTTCTTTAGGAACACTCTGCAAGCCAGCCGTCACCAAAATAAACGTGAATCCAAGGTTGGCCCAGATTGATGAGATGCCAACCGACCACAAGGCGGTGCCCGAATCTTTAAGTAATCCAGGCTCTTTGATGACGGGAAAGATGTCATGCAACCAGCCCAAGTTGGCAAGCACACCAATAGATGGTTGCAACAAGAACAACCACATCAATGACGCAACAGCAACCGAAGTGGCGATCGTGCTGCTGAAGATCGTGCGAAAAAAACGCATGCCGCGTAGTTGCTTGTCGGCAAGTACCGCAAGCCCGACACCAAGTGCCAAGCCAATTGGCACCGTAATCAAGGCGAACTTGACCGTGACCCACAGCGCGTGTTGAAACTGATCGCTCTTAATGACAGTGGTGTATTGGCCCCAGCCAACCGATTTGCAATTCTTTCCCTGCACATCGCACGTTTGTTGTCCGAGCCACACTGCTTTGCCAAGTGGGTACAAAACAAAAGTCAGGAGCACAAGAAGCGATGGCCCCAGCATGGCAAAGGCCAAAGGGATATCGCGTAAGCGACTTGTCTTGATGGCCATCAAGAAATCCTGAGACCCGTCTCAACATTGAAACGATGACGATGGTTTTCATTCGCCGTCAAAAAGACCGATGACCCGTTGCTCGGAACTTCGGTGCCAGCTGGCAATCGAACAGTCGCGCGATGCTCGGCGTCAATGGTGCACACAACTTGAATCTCATGACCCAAATGTTCGACGAGTGCAACTGTCGCCGCAACTCCCGACGACGCGATGTGCGTGTGCTCGGGGCGTGCGCCAACAAGATGATCGGCCGCTTCAACACTTCCGGCTGGAAAAATATTCATAGGTGGTGTGCCAATGAACTCAGCAACGAACACTGATGCAGGTTTGTCGTAGACATCTTTAGGCGTGCCGACTTGTTCGATGATTCCGTCACGCATGACTGCAATGCGATTACCCATCGTCATTGCTTCAACCTGATCGTGAGTGACATAAACAAAAGTTGCATTCAATCGACTGTGCAGAGCAACGAGTTCAGCACGAGTCTCGGCGCGCAACTTGGCATCAAGGTTTGACAAGGGCTCGTCCATACAAAACACCGCTGGTTGACGAACGATGGCGCGGGCCAGTGCAACGCGTTGACGTTGACCACCGGACAAGGCACCAGGTCGACGTTCGAGATAGGGAGTGAGTCCCAAAACTTCGGCAGCTTGTTTGGCAGACTCGGCACGTTCGGCTTTACCGATGCCCCGTACTTTCAACGGAAATTCAATGTTTGCTTGCACCGATTTGTGTGGGTACAACGCGTAGCTCTGAAAGACCATCGAGACATCGCGATCTTTAGGTTCGACATCATTGACCATGTTGTCGCCAATCCACACCTCACCAGCCGTGGGGTCTTCGAGCCCAGCGATCGTTCGCAGCAAAGTTGATTTGCCACAACCCGAAGGGCCGAGAAGGATCATGAAATCGCGGTCGGCAATGTCTAATGAAACATTGTCGACGGCTTTGACGTCTCCGAAGTGCTTGGATACGCCGACGAGTCGGATGGATGCCACAGGTGCATCGTATTGCATCACACGCGACTAGCGAACCGAGCCACTCTGGAACTCATTAATAATTTCTATTAGTTACCTTTGGTCCACCAAAAGTTTCTTTAGGCCTCTGCTGAAGTGAGGTCTGGCCCAAGAACGATGGTGCCAGCGAAGTGCTCTTTTGCCAGTGCAATCCAGTCGTCTTCTTGGCCTGGTTGTACGGCGGGTACACAGTGCGTCAACATCAGGGTTTTGACATTGTTGCGTGCCGCTGTTTGGCCAGCCTGAGCAACTGTGCTGTGGTAATCCAAAATGTCCAAGAATCGTTGGCTATTTGGCAAAATAGTTGCGAGTTGCTTGACCATGTCGTCACGAATGACGGTCTGTACGTAAATGTCGGCATTGAGACACAAGTCGTCGAGGCCAGCACACGGAAT
>CAMDER010000169.1 GCA_945896935.1 Bifidobacterium breve
CCTTCTTCGGCGAGTTCTTTGGCGGCCATGATCGCTTCGTTGGCCATGCGGGCGTACGCAACAATCGTGACGTCTTTGCCGGGGCGAATGATGTTGCCCTTGCCCAAAGGAATGTCATAAGCCTCGGTCGGAACTGGTGCACTCATACCTAGCAAACGCTTGTGCTTGATCATGACTGTCGGGTTGTTCTCTTTGATACACGAGATCATCAGACCCTTCATGTCGTACGGGTTTGACGGCATGACAACTTTGAGGCCAGGAATGTGGCACAACAATGCTTCTAAAGACTGACTGTGTTGGGCAGCCGCCGACAATCCGCCACCACCGGCAGTGGTGATGGTCATGGGCAATGTGGCGTCGCCACCAAACATGTACTTCAACTTGGCGGCTTGGTTGACGATCTGGTCGAAGGCCACGCAGATGAAGTCCATGAACATCAAGTCAACGATGGGACGCAAGCCAGTGACCGATGCTCCAACACCAAGACCAACAATGGCTTGCTCACTGATGGGCGTGTCGACGACGCGCCTTTCACCAAACTTTGCCTGTAGACCAGCGAATGTTCCGAAGACTCCACCAAAGGCACCGATGTCTTCGCCGGCGCAGAATACGTCGGGGTCGGCTTCCATCATTTGCGAAACGGCTTCATTGAAAGCCTGCGCGTATGTGAGTTTGCGATCGTCGCTCATCAGTTTGCTCCAGTCATGCTCGTATAAACATTGACCAAGATCTGGTCGGGGGTGGGGTAGGGGCTGTCTTCGGCAAACTGAATTGCGGTATCAATGTCGGCGCGAAGTTCAGCCCAGATGTCATCGAAGTTGGCGCGTGTTGCGGCACCATTTTCAATCATGCGATCTTCGAATGTAAAAATGGGGTCACGCAGTTTCCAGATGGCCACTTCTTCGTCAGAGCGATACTTCAAACCGAGGTTCTGAACGCCGTGGTGGTTATAGAAGCGATAGGTCTTGGCTTCGATCATTGAAGGTCCGCCACCTTGACGGGCCCGCTCGACTGCTTCTACGGCAGCCTCGTGAACAGCAATGACGTCCATGCCGTCAACGATGACACCGGGCATTCCGTAACCGGCGGCACGGTCGACAACGTCGGTGATGGCCATGGTCTTGTCACGTGGAGTGAATTCGCCGTATTCGTTGTTTTCACAGGCGAACACAATGGGCAGGTGCAAAGCGCAGGCCATGTTGGCGGCTTCGTGGAAAGCGCCGATGTTGGTCGAGCCATCACCAAAGAAGGCAACAGCAACTTGGCCCTTACCGCGGTACTTGTTGGCGAATGCAGCACCAACAGCAATAGGTGAACCCGCACCCACGATGCCGTTGGCTCCGAGCATGCCAAGCGAGGTGTCGCTGATATGCATTGAGCCACCCTTGCCCTTGCAATATCCCGTGGACTTGCCCATGAGTTCGGCCATCATACGATTGAAGTCGCCGCCCTTAGCCACAAGGTGGCCATGACCGCGGTGAGTTGATGTGATGTGGTCATCATCGTTGAGTGCTCCACAGACTCCAGATGCCACTGCTTCTTCACCCACGTACAGGTGCAAGAAGCCGGGCAGTTTGTTGGCTTCGGCAAGTCGACCGGCGGCTTCTTCGAATAAACGAATACGCACCATGCGACGATGGAGGTCAAACTGTTTTGCTGATGAAAAATCCATAGCTACCTGTTTCTGTGAATAGATTTCTGTGAAGTATTTTGAATGAGATATTTTTCGATTACTCGTTGAGGCCGCGGGCCCAGCGCAACGAACGACGAAGTAACTCGTAGTAAGCCGGCTTCTCCCACGAACAGCGTTCGATGCGTGGGTAGTAGTCGAGCACTGGAGCCATGTCGTAGTGACCACGGCAGTGTCCGAGGGTGTTGTACAAAATTGAACCCTGACCTAAATCGCGCAAGTACATCACGAGATGTGTGGGATCGCAATTTGTCCAGTCGGCCTCAACAAAACCTTTGGCGTCGCCTTGCCAGGTGGTGTGCAGCAACCCATGAAGCGCATTGCGGTCGGCGTATTCGCTGAGGTACAACTCGTCATCAGTATCAAATGATTCGATGCCAGCGACGAGCCAATGGTTCGGGTCGCTCACTTGCACCGTGTACGGCTGAATCGGTGGGTGGGCCACAAACTGGCTACCCAACGTGTCGGCCCACGATGGAAAGCAACGCGGGGCATCAACGCCGTTTGGTCCACCCAATGTGAGTGCCGCATTGGTGCCATGAAGCGCAACCCAGCGTCCGCCATTTTCGACCCACGCACGAATCTCGGTCTGGGCCTTTTCGCTTGGACGAACATCGCAGGTGTACGACACCAAGATTGAAGATTTCGCGATACCAGTGGTGTCTTCGTAATCGGGTTGCACGCGAACACGAAACTCTTCGTGTTCGCCCAGCAACGTCAATAGTTCACGACGAGCGAAATCGATGTCGTGATATTTACCACCGGCAACAAGCGTGACGTCGATACGACTACCTGGGGACGTGCTCATGATCGTGATCTCGTTCTTGTTCTACTTCTCATCCGCGTGCAGCGGATCAGAAGTCGATGCGCTTCAAGAAGCCACCATCAACGGTGATGTTGACACCATTGATGTGACGAGCAGCCGAACTTGCGAGGAATGCAACAGCATTCGCGACATCGCTGGGCTCGCCCAAGTGACCTACTGGGTGATTCTTTTCGGTGGCTTCGAAGAATGGGGGCATGGCGTTCTTGATCATGTCCCAGTCGCCACCTTGAACCATGATTGGTCCGGGTGACACGACGTTGCAACGAATACCTTGTGCGCCAAGAACCTGAGCCTGACCGAGTGTCCAGTTCACGACAGCCGACTTCATGGCGCTGTAGCTACCCGAACCACTGGCGAAGTGTTCGCTCGTTGCGGTGGTGCCGATACTGATGACTGATCCGCCACCATTAGCGAGTGCTTCTTTGGCGGCGTCAACACCGTGAACAAGCGACATGAGGTCAATGTTGAAGTTGTTGATCCAGGCTTCGAGCTTGCGAGCAGGCTTACCTGAAGTGTTGTGAACGTAGACATCAATGCCACCGAGTTGTTCGGCCGACGATGCGACCCAAGCGCGAAGTGCTTCGGGATCGGCTGCATCAACAGATGCGCCGACAACTTTGCCAATCTTTGACATTTCGGCAACTGCGGCCGCGACTTCTTCGGCGTTACGTGCACAAATAGCGACTGATGCGCCTTCGGCGAGCATGGTCTCGGCAATTGCACGACCGAGGCCCTTGGTTGAGCCGGTGACTAAAACTTTCTTACCCTTAAGACCTAGGTCCATGATGTTGCCCCCTGTTGTAGTTGTTGTTTGTTATGACTGAAACTTGCTGAAACGACTAGTCGTAAAACTACGACCGGAACTTCTTACCGACGCGTGTCTTTCCAAGAAATATCCTTGTCGACGCGGGGTTCACCGGGAAGCCCGAGAACTCGCTCGCCAATGATGTTGCGCTGGGTTTCGTCTGATCCACCCGCGATGCGGTAACCAGGAGCGCCAAGAACGTGTTCGCCCCAGGCAAATGTGCCCCATTCACCGGTATCGGCGATGAGCGTGGCTCCAAGAATCTTCGACATGACTTCACTGATGTACGTCATGCCTTCGGTCCACATCAGTTTGCCAAGTGATCCTTCTGGGCCAGCAGGTTGGCCAGCGCGACGCATATCAGATGCTCGGCGATTCACAAAACCTTCAACACGGAAATGGGTGTAGGCCTTGGCGAGTTCTTGGCGCATCACGAGATCGCTTGTGACGCCCATGGCACGAGCAGTTGCAATGATTTGACGCCATGATCCGCCGACGCGTGATCCACCGCCACCACCATCGCCAGAATGGTCGCGTTCAAAGCCAAGTGTGGTGAGCGCGACCTTCCAGCCTTCGCCAACAGGGCCAAGTCGCATCGAGTCGGGGACGCGAACATCGTTGAAGAACACTTCATTGAACGAGGATCCGCCACTCATCTGTTTGATGGGACGAATTTCAATTCCGGGCAAGTCCATCGGAATAATGAACGCGGTCATGCCCTTGTGCTTGACAGCATCGACGTCACTACGGGCAATGAGTTCGCCCCATTCAGAGAACTGTGCGCCCGATGA
>CAMDER010000170.1 GCA_945896935.1 Bifidobacterium breve
TGCCGATGGCATTGTTGTCGAGCATTGGCGATGTCGATTCGGCCGATGCCAACTACGCACTCTGGAATTTGTCACGCATGGTGCACAACGATGCGCATCTCTCTGCCGCGTTTGATGCCGGACTCAACGACGGCTTGTTGCGAATACATTCACCTTTCACTGGTGCGTGGAATGAGTTCATTGTTGAATTTGGTAGCCGCGGACCCGATGAATGGGATTTGCGTTCGCCAACATGGGAAACCCACCCACAACTATTGCTCGCGGCTCTTGATCGCGTCCGTCTGCAAACCGATGCCGAATCGCCACACGAACGTCATCGCGAAAAAGCTGCACAACGCGACGCTCTCATTGCCAAGGCCCGCATTGCGTTAGCCGACAAACCCGATGTCGCACCACTACTTGATCTTGGTCTCGGTGCCGGAAAAATGATGGCCCACCGTGAACGCACCAAGACGTCAATCGTGCGCGTGTTGCACGAAGCCCGCGTTGCGTTTCGCGAACTTGGTCGTCGCCATGGCCACGACGAACTCATTTTCCAGGTGCTTGACAGCGAACTCGATGACTACATCGCCAATCCAAGTTCGTTCACCAACAAATTGACGCAGCGCTATAACGAATGGCGCGAACTCTTTGACCTTGAACCGCCATTCATCATTGCCAACGCAACCGTTGCTCCACTCAGTCAGTGGGCTCGCAAAGATGCGCGTGTTGTCAAAGTTGCAACTACTGGTGATGCGCTTGTCGGTGTTGCTGGTTCTCCTGGTATCGCTCGCGGAATTGCGCGCGTTGTTCTTGATCCAGGTGATCCGGGCGAACTCGAACCTGGCGATATTTTGGTTGCACCGTGCACCGACCCCAGTTGGACGCCATTGTTTATGACAAGTGCCGCTGTTGTCGTGAACGTCGGTGGACAAATCAGTCACGCCGTCATCGTAAGTCGCGAACTTGGTGTGCCGTGTGTCGTTTCAATTACTGATGGCACTCAACGCATCCCCAATGGCGCAATGATTGAAGTCAATGGCACCACGGGTGTCGTCACAATTCTCTAATCAAATATTCCCCAATTAAACAATCCCCTAAACGAATGGAATCAAAATGAGCAAGGAATACCCCACACCAGGTGAACTCTTCAGCCTCGAAGGCGACGTTGCCGTTGTTACTGGCGGCGGACGTGGAATTGGTGAAGGCATCGCGCGTACTTTGGCTAATGCCGGAGCAAAAGTTGTCGTTGCCGCCCGTCGCGTGCACGAGATCGAAGCAGTCGCTGCAGCCATTCGTGCCGATGGTGGTCAAGCCATTGCTGTCGAAACTGACGTAACAAGCGATGAAGCAATGGAGAACTTGGCGAAGGCCGCCATCAAAGAATTTGGCAAGTTGTCAATCTGGATTAACAACGCTGGCGGTTCACCCGCACGTTTGCCCATGACCGACTTGAAGCGTGAAGACTGGGACGCCTGTATTGCGCTCAACCTCACTGCAGTGTGGGTCGGTATTCGTACCGCGGCGAAGTACATGGAAACTGGATCGATCATCAACATCTCATCGGGTGCTGGCTTCGGACCGGTTCCGGGCAGTGCTCACTACGGTGCTGCCAAAGCTGCTGTTAACTCGTTGACACTTACTGCGTGTGCCGAACTTGCTCCACGTATCCGTGTGAATGGAATTGCGCCGGGTGCAGTACCGACCGAAATCTTCAAGATTGCACTTGGTGTGAAGAATGATGAAGATCTCGCCGAAATTGAATCTCAGTGGAACATTCCGATGCAACGTTTCGGTACGTTGCAAGACATGGGCGCTGCCGTGTTGTTCTTATGCTCGCCAGGAGCCAGTTGGATCAGCGGTGAAATGATCCGTGTTTCCGGAGGCGCCAAGCCGCGATGATTGAATCACGCGAGACGTTTTGTCGTTTCTGCCATGCGGCCTGCCCACTTGAAGTTGACATTGAAATCAACACCAGTGGTGCACAGCCCAAAGAAAAAGTTGTTGCCGTTCGCGGCATTATGAATGACCCGATGTTTGAGGGCTACACGTGTATCAAAGGCCGGCAACTCGCCGATCAGCACAATGCCCCCGATCGCTTGCGTGCCCCATTGCAACGCAACGCCGACGGAACATTCAGTGAAACGACCTCTGTGGCAGCTCTTGACGACATCGCGTCTCGTGTGCAATCAATCATTTCGAAATATGGCCCGCGTGCAGTTGCCTCGTACACAGGTACTGGCGCATTTCAAAATTCGATTTCAATGCCGGTCACCCAGGCTTTCCATGTTGGTATTGACTCGCCATCGTTTTACACCAGCATCACCATCGACCAACCCGCTCACCTCACATCACGGTTGCGTCTTGGAGCATGGGAAGCGGGTTGGCAGAACTTCCGCGATGCCGATGTGCTGTTAGCAATTGGTTACAACCCACTCGTGTCGTCATATGGCCCGTCAGGTGGATTGCAAGGCACCAATCCGTTCGTTCGATTACGTCGCGCCAAAGAACGCGGCATGAAGTTGATCGTGATTGATCCACGCAAGAGTGAACTCGCATCATTCGCCGATCTGTGGTTGCCAGTCAAGCCAGGCGAAGACCCCACACTTTTGGCTGGTCTCGTCAATGTGATCTTGCAGGAGAATCTGCACGATCAAGAGTTCTGCGCTCGTTGGGTCAACCAACTCGATGATTTGCGCGCAGCAGTTGCGCCATACACACCAGAGATGGTCGCGGCGCGTTGTGAACTCGATGCCGACGATGTCGTTACTGCGGCGCGCATGTTTGCTGCTGGTCCAAAGGGAACTGCGGGCACTGGCACCGGACCCAACATGGCTGCTCACAGCACATTGATGGAGCACCTCACACTCACGCTCAATGCCATTTGTGGTCGAGTGAACCGCGAAGGTGATGTTTTAGAAAGCGGCAACTTCTTGTATCCCGGCAACACTCGTCGGGCGCAGGTGATTGCACCAAGTGACCCAGCACCCGGCACGCAGCATCGCATCAAGGGCTTGCGCGGAATGCCTGGCGAAATGTTGACGCCTTTGTTAGCCGAAGAAATTCTTGAACCAGGCGAAGGCCAAGTGCGTTGTTTGTTCGTGTGTGGCGGCAACCCCGTCGTTGCTTTCCCCGATCAACTCAAGACCATTAAGGCGTTGAAAGATCTTGAGTTGTTAGTTGTCGTTGATCACCGCATGACACCAACTGCCGAACTTGCGCACTATGTCATTCCCCCACGTCTCGAACTCGAACGGGCCGACGTGCCCACAGTGATGGACCGGCGCTTTGCTGCTCCGTACATCAGTTACACACCAGCAGTTCTGCAGCCCGACGGCGACATGCTCTCTGAATGGGAAGTCTTTGCCGGTATCGCCCAACGCCTTGGTACACGTTTGCCATTACCTGGCGGCGATCTACCTGTTGATGGTTCGGCTAGTGACGACATGGTGCTCGACTATTCATTTGCCAAGGGCCGTATGCCCATGAGCGAAATTCGCGAGAAACGCAGCACGATTCACGAAGAGTTGGCCGTCAAGGTGATTGCCGCCGACCCCGATGCGTCAGCACGCTTTGCAGTGGCGCCACCCGATGTGGTTGAAGAACTCGCTGTTGTTCTGACCGAACAAACAGGTGCTGAAGTTATTGCTGGTTTTGATGCACAGAGGTTTCCATTTCGTCTCATCAGTCGCCGCCTGAAGCATGTTCTCAATTCACTCGGACGCGAAATTCCTGGACTCGCGCGAGTTGGCACCACTAATGCCGCCTACATGAATCTTGATGACATGAAAGAACTAGACATTGCCGATGGCGATCTTGTACGCATCACTTCACCGTCGGGTCGAGTGGTTGGTGTCGCCGAAGGTTGTGACACCATCAAGCGTGGAGTGATTTCAATGTCGCACTCGTGGGGTGGCTCAACAACCGATGAAGATGTTCGTAATCAAGGAACACCAACGAATCGTTTGTGCACGGTTGACAGTGGTTACGACCCCATCAATGGCATGGCCATTCAAAGCGCAATACCTGTTGCAGTCGTCAAAGCCTGACACCACAAAAGCTATTTGACTGGTCGACCTTGAAAGTCGCC
>CAMDER010000171.1 GCA_945896935.1 Bifidobacterium breve
ACCATTTCTAAGGTCGTGAGGCCTTGGTGCGCAGTTTCGGCTCTCACTAAGTGCTCCGGAATGATTCCGTGCACGTGCCCACCATGATCAAGGACCGCGTCAGCTACGAGGCCCATCAATCCAACTCGCCCGCCGCCGTAAACCAAGCCCAGATTTTGGTTAACCAATTCTTGACCGAGCGCAACCGCTTCGGCGGCATATTCGGGGCCTTTGCCCGAACTTGATCCGCAATACACACAGACACTTCGCTTGATTTCGGTAGGTGCTCGGCCCTCTGGCATGCCTCAAGCCTGACACAAACCCGCCCCGCCAACTGCCGTGACGCTTGACCACCTCACCTGCTTTGAACTAGTCGGGTCTTGACTTCTGCCTGACCGCCCTTTCATAGGTAGCGTTTCGCCCATGAGTTCAACGTCTGTCACCCCCGACTTGCAGTCCGCCGCCGAAATTATTGACTTGGCTTCACGAGCCGTTGGCAAGGGCCTTCGCCAACTCGTGGCAATCGGCGGTGCCGACAAGCACCAAGTTTTGGCCTATGACCTCGCACATGCGGCCTCGGCGGTTGAAACCGCTCGTTCACTTCTTGATTACGGCGCCAAGGGCGACCACGAAGGTCTCATCATGTGTGCTTTCACCGCCGACATGGCGCACGAACTCATGACAAAGTTGATCGGTCGCGAAGCACTCTGGGGACTTGACGTCAACCCGTTGGCCGCTGCCTCTTCATTTATCGCGATCTATCGCGATCCCGAATTTCTTGCGTCACTTGCCGATGTTCAAGGACCGCGCCACCTCGACAGTGATTTCGAAATGGTGCAAGACACCTTCCGATCGTTCTCGGACAAAGTCATTGCGCCTCGCGCCGAACACGTGCACCGTTACAACGAAGACGTTCCTGAAGAGATCATTAGCGGCCTTGCCGAAATGGGAGCCTTTGGACTTTCGGTGCCAGTTGAATACGGCGGTTTCTCTGAAGGTGGCGAAGGTGAATACCTTGCCATGGTTGTGGCAACCGAAGAACTCAGCCGTGGCAGCTTGGGAATTGGTGGTTCACTGATCACTCGCCCAGAAATTTTGACTCGTGCATTGGTCAAGGGCGGTACCGAAGCTCAGAAAGAATACTGGTTGCCCAGGCTCGCTACTGCCGAAACCATGGTCGCTGTTGCAGTAACCGAACCCGACTACGGAAGCGACGTTGCTGGACTCAAGGTCACCGCTAATCCTGCAGTTGGTCCCGATGGTGAAGCCGGTTACGTCATCAATGGTGTGAAGACCTGGTGCACATTTGCTGGTCGTGCCGACGTGTTGATGTTGTTGGCACGCACCGACCCCGATCGTTCAAAGACTCACCGTGGTTTGAGTTTGTTCATTGTGCCTAAGCCTCGTGGCGATGCTCACGGATTTGAATTCACGCAGAATGTTCAGCCCGACGGATCAACCGGAAAGATGGAAGGTCGCCCGATTGACACCATCGGTTACCGCGGCATGCACTCGTACGAAATTGCTCTCGAAAACTGGTGGGTGCCAGCAACGAACCTCATCGGCGAAGAGGGCGGACTTGGCAAAGGCTTCTATTACCAAATGGAAGGTTTTGAAAATGGCCGATTGCAAACAGCGGCTCGCGCCGTTGGTCTGATGCAAGCGGCATACGAGGCTGCTTACGACTATGCCAACAACCGCAATGTTTTTGGTAACAACATCGCTGATTATCAGTTGACGAAAGTCAAGCTCGGTCGTATGACAGTTCTCATTCAGGCTGGTCGCCAGTTCGGTTATCAAGTATCAAAGTTGATGGCCAAGGGCGAAGGCACGACTGAAGCCAGCATGGTGAAGGCATACGTATGCAAAGCCGCCGAATGGGTTGCTCGCGAAGCAATGCAGATTCACGGTGGCTATGGATACGCCGAAGAATATTCGGTGAGCCGTTTGTTCGTTGACGCTCGCGTGTTGTCAATCTTCGAAGGTGCCGACGAAACCTTGTGTCTCAAGGTCATCGCCCGCCGCCTAGTCGAAACGGTTTAGTTTTTCTGGTGCACCATGACGGTGTAGTCGTCAGTGTCGCCAGATGGATTTTCATCCCACGTTGAATACACCACAACTTCTGTGAGTCCTGCAGCTGATGCATCGCGCCGATAATCGGCGCGCAAGTATGCATCGGATCGAGACTCAAGAGAGAAACCAGAAATCAAATAGCCGCCGTGATCTACATGATCAGCTAGCGACTTAATAATTGCGGCTTGCGAACTTGGTGCGCAGAACAACGGAATATTTCCGGCCATCACGATGACATCAAATTTGTCGCCAAGACTCATCTCAGACAAATCGGCGACATGCCAATTGATATGCGGTGCCTTCGTTGCAGCAAGTTCAATCATGTCGGGATCGAGATCTATACCAACTGCGTGATGACCGCGTTTCACCATTTCAATCGCTAACCGACCGGTGCCACATCCTGCATCAAGTAGCCGAACTTTACGATCGCCAATTAATCGTTCAACAAAATCTGCTTCTCCATGAATTGAATCACCGCGCACCGCCATTGCATCCCAACGCTCGTCGTACTTAACAAGGTCGACAGTACGACGCCATTCAATCCAACGTTCAGAAACACCAGAACCTGGAACGTCACTCATGACAAAAGTTCGAGTAAAGACTTCACCCGATAAAAGTCTGATCCAGCATGATCGTCATACGGATCAAGAAGCACAGGAACTAATCCGGCATTACGCGCTCCGCCAACATCCATCGTGACTGAGTCACCCACGTACGCAATTCGTGAACGATCAAATTCTGTGAATGCCGCAAGTCCGAAATCAAAAATTCGTGCGTCGGGTTTTGAGACTCCGACAACATGACTGTCAATCACGATTCGAACCGGAACGCCCGTGCCTTCACCAACTTGGCAGACCGCCGATCGCGACAAGACGCCTTCAATCTGACCAGACGCATTACTCACGACGCCGATGGGCACATTGCGTTCGTGGAGTTTTCGCAATGCCTCAACGCTGTCGTGCAACGGCCAACGCCAGGTGTAGGCGTTACGCGATCGCCCGAGAACTGTTGCCGCCTCAATCACATCATGACTCGGCACCCCAATGGTTTCAACATAAGCCACGTTGTAAGAATCCCAGTTGGACTCGCCTGATCCATCTGCTGATTTCGCCGCCATACCTCGATAGTGCGCACGGTGATACATCGCCAACTCGGTCGTGGCGCCGTAGTAACTCAAAAGCGGAGCCAAGACAGTCGGGTCAGGGATCACGAAGATTCCACCGGCATCAAAAAGCACCGCGTCGATTTCATGATTTCCGATGATGAGAGCCGTCACCCGATCAAGAGTAGGCGGGCAGATTGCCACGAGGTATTTGCCAAGTCGTCTTTCTGGCAACTTTTTGGTCACGAGGCTTACTAAGTGGGGTCAAAAAGGCGTACTCTCGCATTGTGCGCAGCGCCAAAGACTTCTTCAAGCCCCTCGCCGTCGGAGCCCCCGAGCCCGTCCGCGAGATCCCCTTCCGCCCGAGCCGGATGATTCACTTCTTCCCACCGTCGAACCAAAAGATGGTTGCCAAATTGGGCGACATCATTCCGACGGTTGACATCATTCTCGGCAACCTCGAAGACGGTGTGCCGGCGACCGACAAAGAAGCAGCACGTGCTGGTCTGGTCAATGTTGCCAAGACGATTCCGATGGGCACCACACAATTGTGGACTCGCGTGAACAGTCTTGATTCGCCATGGGGTCTTGACGACATCACCACACTTGTTACCGAAGTCGGCGACAAGTTTGATGTCATCATGATTCCGAAGGTGGAAGGCCCAGAAGACATCCACTATGTCGACCGTTTGCTCGCGCAGCTTGAAGCTAAGGCTGGACTCAAGAAGCCGTTGTTGATCCACGCAATTCTTGAAACTGCTCGCGGCGTTGCCAACGTTGAAGAAATTTGTGGAGCCTCGCCACGAATGCAAGGCCTTTCACTCGGGCCGGCCGACCTTGCAGCAAATCGTCGTATGAAGACAACCCGCGTTGGCGGCGGACACCCCGACTATGTCGTGCGTGACGATCCCAA
>CAMDER010000172.1 GCA_945896935.1 Bifidobacterium breve
GCAGCGAATCAAGCTCTTGATGTTTTAACGACTATGGAGCCAGCAAAGATTCGAGTTGAACTCACTTCTCACATGCCGATCCAAGATCCGGTTGTCACTGTACGCATTGACACGTTGGCTGGTCATCCGGTGTGGGGTTCGTCAACTCGTCGTAATGGTAAATCAATGGGGTTAGTGGAAGGCCCCGCGAGTGTCGAGATATCAATACCTTCGGTGCCGTTGCTTGAGGGTGTGTACGACCTCACCGTGGCCGTGACCGACCACACCGAAATGAGCCCGTATGACCACTGGGAAAAGCGTGTGCGCTTTGAAGTACGTCAGTACAAGGCTTACGACTTGGGTACGGTTCATATTCCAGCCGAGTGGTCAATCAGCGGCACACGCGGTGTGATGCAAGGCGGCTGACATGCCGCATGTGAGTTGCATCACCGTTACGTACGGGCCGACTCCTGAACTTTTTTCGTTACTTGAATCGGCGCAGCGTCATGCGGGCGATATTTCGTACGACATGACTGTTGTGACGCAACCTTCGGACGAAGGCTCAATGGCCGAAGAAATTTCTCGACGAGCTCCGTGGGTGCGCGTGATTGCGCTTGACAGCAATATCGGATTTGGGCCAGCCAACAACCTCGCAGTTGAGCAAGTTGAGGGCGAATTTGTTGCCTTTTTGAACCCTGATGTCGTGGTGAGCGAAGGATGGTTGCCGCCGCTGTTGTCGGCGCTCGCTGATCCTGCGGTTTTCGTTGCCGCACCTCCGTTGTTGTCGGCACATGGATACGTCGAAGAAGCTGGACAAGTGATGTTCGCCGATGGTGGAAGCGATGCTGTGGGTGGGTCGCAGTTGTCGTTTGATTATGAACAGATGATGTTTACCCGAGATGTTGATTACGCGTCAGCGGCATGCTGGGTGACGCGGCGATCGGTGTTCAATTCTTTAGGCGGGTTTGACTCAGCGTACGCGCCAGCATATTTTGAAGATCCCGACTTGGCATTCACAGCGAGATCGCGTGGATTGGTGTCACGGTTAGTCGTTGATCGGCCGGTCGTTCATGCACATGCCGCTGCGACTGAAAGTCGTGTTGCACTTGCTGAACGCTCACGCAAGATCTTCCAAACAAAGTGGGCTACTGAGCTGTTATCGCAACCCACGCGTTTGTTATCTGGTGAAGACTTGGCCCGCATCCGAGACCATATGTGCGGATCACGGACATTGATCTTGATTGGCGACTCGGTGGGTGAGGCAGAAGTAGTGGCAATCGTTGAGACTGCTGGCCATTCTGCGCTCGTGAATCCCCGTGATCGTTTGACAGTTGCCCTGAGCCCTCGTCCATTTGTTGAGGGTTTGCGACGTCAGTGGAGTAGGTCGGGACTGGAGATTATTCAATGTCCACTTTCGACAATTGATCCTCAACGCGTCGCAACCGCCACCAAAGTTGAAAGACATGGGAAATGACTAAGACTCGCCTACTTGTTTTTGGCGCTGTGGTCGTAGGAGTTTTCGGTCTGCTGATGCGCTTGCATTTGTTGAGGACTCCAGCAGGAATGCTGAATGCTGATGAGGCCTACACGGGCTTGCAATCATTGGCAATTTTGCGGGGTGATTTACCGACAGTCATTCGTGGTGCGGGTTACACCGCAGTTTTGGACAGTTACTTTTTTGCTCCCTTCGTTTGGATATTCGGTGCACATGTCGTACCGCTGAAATTGCTGTCATCTTTATGGTGGTCGGGTGCGGCCGTATTGATGTACGTGCTGGCCAAGCGATTTGTTGGTCGCTCATGGGGGCTGTTGGCTGCATCAATGATCTGGGTCGCCCCAGGTGCACTGATGTTGTTGTCGACCCGTGCATACGAGGCGTACGGGCTTGGCTTGCTGATTTCGGTATTGACTGCATTCGCAACAACTCGAATCATGACCGACCAAGAGTTGCTACGTCGCTGGGTCGTGCTCGCAGGGGCTGGCGCGGGACTGGCTTTCTATCTGCATCCGATGTTTATCGCGGTGGCCTTGCCGATGATGATCGTGCCGTGTTGGGTGCACCGTCAATCAATTCGTGGGTGGTGGGTCCCGGCAGTCGGATCTGCAGTATTCGTCAACATCCCGTTGCTGTTTTGGAATATGCGTCACTCGTGGCCGTCGCTTTCGCAACCAGCACCGGCAACTGAATCTGCTCTGACACGACTTGGTCGATTCTTTAGTGGATTGTTGCCACGGGCATTTGGGTTGCGTAACCCTGGTGGCGAATGGTTGTGGGGTTCAGTATCGGTCGTCGTCTACGTCGTCCTTCTTGCACTCATCGTGTGGGGAGTGTTTGGCCTCGCTCGCTTAGGTTCCCGAGGCTTGGTGCTGGCACTGCCAACTGTGTTGTGTTGGCCGATCTTGGCGCTCTTCAGCAACATGGGATTCGTCGATGACGGTCGCTACGCAATCGTTGGATTTCCGTTCTTGATTATTGCGCTGGTCATGGGTCTGCGTTCGCTCGTGATACTTGTTAAGTGGTCGCAATTCACGGGGTATGTTGCGCCATCACTCGTTGGCGTGATGTGGGTAGGAATCTTTTTAATCCCGTGGATTAATGACTACGCACCAGATGTCGTTGATGATCCGAACGCCAATGTTCAGGCAATCGTTGATGTGCTCGTTGCTGAAGAGTATTTGTATGCAGCGGGTAATTATTGGTTAACACTGCCGATCGAATATCAAAGTGATCGAAAAGTCGTCACTGCAGTCGCTGGTCATCCGTGGGGTGTTGTCTTCCCGTGGCAACCACAGTTTCCGTGGGGAGTACGGTTTACCGTCACCCAGGCCGAAGTGATGTCGGCGTATCCATCTGATGTTGCCTATGTCTTTTTGCCCGGCGATGAACAGGTTGGAGCATTGCGATTGCCGGTCGAAGAGTACGAACGGCGAGAAGTTGGTGGTGCAGTCCTGTATCTTCCATTGATGCACTCTGTGGTGCCCGAGTAACGAAAGCGACTACGACATGTGGAACGGACAACGGCTGGCAGTAGTGCTGCCGACCTACAACGAGCACTTGTCAATCGCTGAATGTATTCGCGGCTTTGAGGCGCTGGGCATTGTGGACGACATTTTGGTTGTCAATAACAATGCTCACCCCGATACGTCGCCCGCAGTTGCGCCAACGGTGGCGCGCGAAGTAGTGGAAACGACTCAGGGTTATGGGGCGGCCATTCGACGAGGGCTACGCGAGACAGTAAATGCCGACTTGGTGTGTGTCTGCGAACCTGATGGAACTTTTGATCCGGCTGACCTGTTGAAGTTGTTGCCGTTCACAAGCGATGTAGATGTGGTGTTTGGTTCGCGAACTGTTCAGACGTTTATTTTGTCGGGTGCCAACATGGGTTGGTTCTTGCGTTGGGGCAACTGGGCCGTCGCCAAGTTGACTGAGGTTTTGTACAACACGGTGTATTTGTCTGATGTTGGCTGCACATTCAGAGTGTTGAAGCGTTCGGCAATTGATGAAATGTCGCCATTGTTTGTGGGCAACGAGTCATCTTTCGGTTTTGAAATGATGTTGCTGGCTGCACAAAAGAAATTGTCAATTGTGCAAGTGCCGGTGAAGTATCAAGAGCGTGTGGGTGAAAGTTCGGTGACGGGCTCACAAAGTAAAGCAGTGAAGCTTGGTTTACAGATGATCGCCATGTGTCTGCGCATGCGTTTCGCTAAGCGATCTGGTCGAAACCGCAATCTGGTCGGAAATAACTGAGGAAATCTGCCACTTCGCCAGACCAGATCGCCTCGTAATTACGGGGTGAGGAATTCGAGGAATGGGTTGAGATTGAGGCCGATGATGCCGGCTGCGTAATCCGATGGATGATCGGTGTAGCTGTACATGAAGCGCTCCCAGCGAACATGTCGACAGATGCGATCTGCGGATCCGCAGAAGATTTCGGTGGCATCGAAAATCTCGACTTGCCCCGGGAACTCTTGTTTCAACTGATCAAACATTGCGCGATACCTGGTTGTTTGGTCGATGAAAGTTTGGATCGGCATTTCGCACAATGGGTTG
>CAMDER010000173.1 GCA_945896935.1 Bifidobacterium breve
ACAGTGATGGTGTTGTGGCCGCGGGTGACCGGAACTGATGATGCGACACCCGACGTGAGAGATCCGTTGTTCGTGCCGTTGGCCCAGGTTGCGGTGCCAGTTGTGAATGTTGCGGTGAGACCAGTTGAAGTAGCGCTACCAGGAATCAAGGAACCATTGAATAGTCGCTGTTGCCCTGATTGTTCGGTCAACGTTGAGTTCGATAGTTCGATGGCCGATACTGGTCCGCTAGTTGAAATTGCCGCCGCACGAGCCTTGGTTGCTGAGAGATATGAATTTGAAGCGACATAGGTAACCGAAAGAAGTCCGATAACTGCGGCCATTGAAACCAAGACTTTGAAATTCTTGCGAACATTGTGGGAAGTGAAAAATGAATTCAGGGAGATCATAAGCGTCGATATTAGATGAAAGCGTGTATGACGCCCACTTGTAAGTGCAAAAAATACACTCACAATTCGTTTTCAAGTTCCGCCTGAGTTACCCCAGCGGGATTGTCCGAAGCGGTAGCCGACGCTGCGAACAGTCTGAATCAGGTTGGCTTGTTCTTCACCCAACTTGGCTCGCAGTCGACGAATATGCACGTCAACGGTTCGGGCACCGCCGTAGTAGTCGTATCCCCACACCCTTGACAACAGAATTTCACGAGTGAACACCTTGCCCGGGTTTTGCGTAAGAAACTTCAACAGTTCATATTCCATGTAGGTCAAGTCGAGGGGGCGTCCATCAATTGACGCCTGGTACGTCTCGAGGTTGAGCGCAAGCCCGCCGTAATCAACCACGTCGGGCTTAATGCTCGACGACATGTGGGCAAACACATGCTTGAGACGAGATTCAAGTTCACGCGGGTGGAAAGGCAACAAACAAAAGTCGGTAAACAACTCATCACGCAACGTGAGATCGTCCAGTTGCGCGCCAGTCACGAGCAACATCAGCGGCACCTGAATTCCGTCACGCTTACGCAATGCACGACACACTGCCCATGCGCCTTCCATATCTTCATCGGCCATCACAATGGCGCCCAGCCAACCTTCGGTCGGTTCGGCTTTGATCACAGCATCGGCAGAACCAAAGGCCTTCCAACGAAAGCCGCCCATGTCAAGAGTGCGCGCCAATTCGGGTGACGGCGACTCGGGAAAGACTGCGATGAGATCCATGACGATGTTCTTGCTCAGATGCTCTTCAAGTATCGCTGAAGTTCAAATGGAGTTACTTGTGTTTTGTAACCGCGCCATTCAGATCGCTTGTTACGCAAGAACCATTCGAAGATGTGTTCACCAAGCGCTTCGCGCACCAAGGTTGATGATTCCATCACATTGAGTGCTTCAGACAACGACTGCGGCAATTGTGCAATACCCAACTTGTCAAGATCGCCGTCGTGCATTTCGAATAAGTTGGCATCGGCTTCGGCTGGCAGTTCGTAGTTTTGTTCGATGCCGCGCAACCCAGCAGCCAATATGACCGAGAACGCCAAGTATGGGTTACACGCCGGATCGGGTGAACGATATTCAATACGTGTTGCCGACGGGTTCGCTTTTTTAGGAACGGGCACTCGAATGAGTCCACTGCGGTTGTTGCGCGCCCATGACACATGCACGGGTGCTTCGAAACCAGGCACTAAACGCTTGTAACTATTGACTGTTTGGTTGGTCACGGCAGTGATTTCGCTGGCGTGGAACAACAATCCTGCCATGAACTTCTTGGCAGTATCTGACAAGTTGTAGGCGTCATCGGGCGAATAGAACGCATTGCTGTCGCTGTCGTCGGTGCCCTTGTTATTGAACAAAGACAAGTGCAGGTGCATTCCGCTACCTTGCACACCTTCAAGCGGCTTGGGCATAAAGGTTGCGTGCACACCTTGGGCCGCAGCAACTTCTTTCACGACTAAACGGAATGTCATCACGCTGTCGGCCATGGTGAGTGCATCGGTATGGCGCAAATCAATTTCGTGTTGCGAGGGAGCATCTTCGTGGAATGAGTACTCAACTGGAATGCTCATGGTCTCAAGTGTGCGAATAGTTTCTTTGCGCAACGTGCCCGTGACGTCGGTTGTGGTGAGGTCGAAGAACGATGCTTCGTCAAGCGGCTTAGGCGGCTGACCATTTTCGGGCGGAGCGAAATAGAAGAACTCCATGTCGGGAGCGATTAAGAAATCGAGTCCCATTGCTTGCGCACGCTGCAAGTTGCGACGCAATACCTGACGCGGGTCACCACCAAATGGTGAACCATCAAGGTTGTAGATATCGCAGAACACTCGAGCTTCGGGTGATTTGTTGTCGGCCCAGGGCAACATCACAAATGTGTTGGGATCGGGAATCGCGAGCACATCACTTTCTTGCACGCGTGAGAAACCGTCGATTGACGAACCGTCGAAGGTCATGCCATCTTCAAGTGCATTTTCAAGTTCGGCCGGACTAATGGCGAAGCTCTTGAGGTTGCCCAAGACATCGGTGAACCACAAACGAATAAGTCGGACGCCGCGCTCTTCGACGGTGCGAAGCACGTAGTCACGCTGTTGATTCAGCATGTTCATAGTTTCAGTCTGCCTTTGCTTGTTGAAAAATAGACATGGTAAATGACCCAAGAAATGAAATGGGGGCCGGGTTTCCCCAGCCCCCAGTTCAGATTGCTTGCACCTCGATCAGACGAGGCAAGGTATGTGGCCTCAGCCGCAAACTGTCTCGAGAAGGAGACGGCACACGGTGTACGGATCCATGTTGGCGTTGGGACGACGGTCTTCGGCATAGCCACGACCGCTCTTTTCAACCTGGAACGGAATACGGATTGAAGCACCACGGTCGGAAACGCCGTAGCTGAACTTGTTCCACGGAGCAGTCTCGTGCTTGCCGGTGAGGCGGCTTTCGATGTCGTGACCGTAATTGGTGACGTGCTCCATGATCTTCTTGCCAATGGCATTACATGCGGCGGTGATGGCCTTCATGTCTTTGTCGTTACGCATGGCCTTGGTCGAGAAGTTGGTGTGTGCACCAGCTCCGTTCCAGTCACCCTTTTGTGGCTTGGCGGCCAACGAGATGACTACGTCGTAATCTTCGGCGATGCGGTGCAACAACCAGCGGGCGACATGCATGTGGTCACTCACGGTGAGTGCGTCAGCGGCGCCAATCTGGAATTCCCACTGACCGGGCATGACTTCGGCGTTGGTGCCTTCGATCATCAGACCAGCATCGAGGCAAGCCTGGGTGTGCTCTTCGATGATCTCGCGACCAATGACGCGACCGGTGCCGACGCCGCAGTAGTACGGACCCTGCGGTTCGGGGAATCCGCCACCGACGGGGAAGCCGAGCGGGCGACCGTCGGGACGAAGCATGGTGTATTCCTGCTCGATACCGAAAATCATTTCTTCAGCGGCGAACTTCTTGGCAGCCTTGGCACACGCAGCACGAGTGTTGGTGGCGTGGGGCTTGCCGGTTGTTGCCGACGTGACTTCGCACATCACGAGAATGTTGTCGCCGCCACGGATGGGGTCGGGACAAATGAAAACGGGAATCAAGGCACAGTCAGACTTATCGCCTGATGCCTGATTGGTTGACGAACCGTCGAAACCCCAGGCCGGAGGGACGGTGACGTCGTCGGCCAAAATCTTGGTCTTTGAACGGAGCAACGGTGTCGGCTCGGTGCCGTCGATCCAGATGTATTCGGCTTGATAGGCCACTTGGTCCTCCAGGGATGTGATCCGGCGATGCCGGGTTAGTTGTACGGGGCAGCGAAAGGATCGCAGGGGGGCATTTCTCGGTCGTTGCCCAATTGTGAACGCTGTGTGAACCATCTTTGGTTCACGGCGCAACAACGAACTCAAACCGCAGATGTAACGGTAACCGCAAACCTTCCGAACGCCCACACTGGCGGTGCGGTTAGCCTCGCAGATGTGGCAACTTTGCGCGTCGGCTTGGCTCAGATGAACCCCACCGTGGGCGACTTGGCAGGTAACCGACGGTTGATCGCCGACCTGTATGCGCAAGCCGTTGCAGCCAAGTGCGACATCGTGGCTTTTAGCGAGTTGTCGGTGACGGG
>CAMDER010000174.1 GCA_945896935.1 Bifidobacterium breve
GCCACTCAATGTTTTGGTTATCGGCGATTCAACAGCCGAGAACATTGCGACGGCGCTGGCTAGAGCTTCGGATGGAACTCTTGGCGTGATCTCGGGTGGTGTGTTGGGTTGTCCGCTACTCACAGTGGCTCTCGTGCGTGATCGCAAAGACTCACAACAAGACGTTGACTATTGTCCCGACAATGAGCAACTTGTTCGCGATCATGTCTCTGAGGTTGACGCCGTCGTCATCGTCGCTGGAGTGGCAAATCAGTGGGCTTTCCAATACGCAGGTTCAGATATGTGGATTGAACCTGGTTCAGATCAGTACAAAACCGATCTCGATCAATTCTTGTTCAACATTGAGGAGATCGTTGCGCCTTATGGTTTGCCAGTTTTAGTTTTTGAGACGCCACCAGTTCGAGATAATCCCAAGATTCTTGGTGACGACATTTCAGATCTGGTGCGTTGGGCCAACGTCATTGCCGAATGGGATGCGGCATGGCATTCGGTCAAAATGGTTCCGTACGCTGACGCTCTGAGTGACCCAAATTCTGCTGATGGTAAGAAGGAACGACCAGACGGTGTTCATCTTTCCGAAGATTTTGGTCGTGAACTAGCTCGTGTCATTTTGATTCCACGCTTACGCGACAAGTACTTCGACACTCTTGACGAGATGAACCGAACTGGTTGTCGTTTGGCTGACGCGAAAAGTTTGGATATGGAACAATGCCGGGTGGCTCAGTAGCCAGGCGCAGTTAGATCACTGAGAAATTGCGGGTATGCCAGCCAGTTGCCCCGTCAGGTGCGACGCTGGTGACAGTTTCGGTTTGGGTGTATCCGCTCTTGTCGGTGGCCCGAACTTGTGCAGTATGTTTTCCGCTTGTGGCAACCCAGTCGTAAGTCCACAGTCGCCACGTATCGTCGCTGAGATCTTCGGACAAGGCGGCTTCAATCCACTCGCCGTCATCGATGCGTATTTCAACTATTTCGATACCGGTGTGTTGCGCCCAGGCGACGCCCGCAATTTTGTTGAGGCCTGGTTGCAGTTCTTGATTCTTGCGCGGAACGTCAATACGCGACTGAGTTTTGATGGGAGCATCGCGCGACCAGCCGAGAGGCACCCAATATCCGACGGCATCAGACCATTTGTTGATTTCGATGTCTTTGAGCCATTTCGTTGCCGAAACATATCCGTAGATGCCTGGGACAATCAATCGTGCAGGAAAGCCATGGGCAAGTGGAAGTGGCTCGCCGTTCATGCCAATGGCCAACATCGCATCGCGTCCATCGATTGCGACATCAACCGGGAAGCCACAGGTCCATCCATCAAGGCTGCGACTAAATAATTGCTCAGCGCCACTTTGAACTCCTGCTCGATCAAGAAGGTCCTTGAGAAACACTCCTTGCCACACGGCATTGCCAATGTATGGGCCACCAATTTCGTTGGAGACGCAACAAATAGTGATCGTGCGTTCGATCTGCGGCATATCAAGAATGTCCTGATATGTGAGCTCAAGGTCGTTGTCAACCATGCCGTGGATGCGCAATTTCCAAGTATCGAGATTGACATTGGGAAATGACAACGCAGTATCGATGCGGTAGAAGTCGTCATTGGGTGTGATGTACGAAAGTTCTCCGGCTACTGGCTCGCCCACATTGTTGCCTGACGAATCAGCGACCGTCGGTAATGAGTCGGGGATTTGTGATTCGATGCGGTCAATACGATTCTGTTCGCCATTTTGTGCCAACGATCCGAGAACAACTGCGCCAACGCTCGCCGTTGAAGCCGTGCGAATAAATCGTCGACGATCCCAGCCGAGTGGTGCCTGTGATTCGCCTGGGAAATGTTTGAGGAGCCACTGGTTATTGATTTGCCGCAACATGACGAGGGCAATCGCCATACCAACGAGCGAGCCAATGCACGGGGCGGCGATTGAGACCCACGTTGAGCCAGTTCGTTCTGATGCACTCAGTGCACCCAAGAAACTAAAGACCACGATTGCACCAATGAGAGGTGAAGGCGACTTGTTACTGAATGACCCGCTGATCAACGAAACGAGAATGAGCACGATCACGATTCCGACTCGCAGGGCGGTCTTGTCATTCGTGCCAAACCAATCGATTGCTAATTCTTTGAGCCAGCGAGGTGTTCGATCAATAAACGAACTTCCAACGGCATCGATTGGTGAAGCAACATTGCCAAGTGCTGCGACCACCATGCCAGTTGTGACGGCGAGTGCACCAGCAACGAGACCAACTAATGCCGAAATCTTCCGACTGGGATCGACCTGCAGTCCAGCCGACGATTGAGGCGCGTTCGGATCAATCTCACGTTCGGGCGAAAGATCGTTCATACATCCTCAGTCTGCAACTTAAACCGCCACCGATGTCGGATTGAGACTCAATGAATTCTGAGTTGGTGGCGCTCAGCGAGCGGTAATAGGTGCGTAATCGCGGGCTTCGACACCGGTGTACCACTGGCGTGGGCGACTGATCTTTTGATCCTTGTCGGCCAGAAGTTCTTGCCAGTGTGCCAGCCAGCCAACAGTGCGGGGGATGGCGAACAAGACCGTGAACATTGAGACTGGGAAGCCCATGGCCTGATAAATAAGGCCGGAATAGAAGTCAACGTTCGGGTACAACTTGCGATCGGCGAAGTATGGGTCGCTCAGCGCCGTCTCTTCGAGTTTGAGCGCAATGTCGAGAAGCGGGTTCTTGCCGGTGACTTCGAAAACGTCGTATGCAGTCTTCTTGATGATGGTCGCGCGCGGGTCGTAGTTCTTGTAGACGCGATGACCAAAGCCCATCAATCGGCTGCCCTTGCCACTCTTGACTTCTTCGATGAAGGCGGGAACATTTTCGATCGATCCGATGTCTTCGAGCATGCGCACGACGGCTTCGTTGGCGCCGCCGTGAAGCGGGCCGTAGAGAGCAGATGCTGCTGCCGCAGCCGAGGTGTACGGATCGGCATGACTTGAGCCCACGACGCGCATGGCAGTGGTGCCACAGTTCTGCTCGTGGTCGGCGTGCAAGATGAACAAAACGTCCATGGCGCGCTCGAGGCGCGGATCGATGTTGTATTCGCCGACCTTCCACATCATGTTTAAGAAGTTGCCGGGGAACGACAAGTCGTTATCGGGGTAGACGAATGGAAGTCCAGCAGAGAAGCGATACGCCATTGCAGCCAGAGTTGGTGTCTTGGCAACCATGCGCATGATCTGCTTATCGCGACTCGCTTTGTCTTCAATATCTTTGGCGTCGTTATAGAAAGTTCCGAGTGCGGCAAGTGAGCTGACGAACATGCCCATGGGATGTGCGTCGTAGTGGAATCCGTCCACGAAACGCTTACGCATGTTTTCGTGGATGTAGGTGTGATGAGTGACTTCGTTCTTCCAGTTGGCGAGTTGAACTGCATCGGGAAGTTCACCATTTAAAAGAAGGTACGCAACTTCGAGGTAGGTGCTCTTTTCGGCGAGCTGCTCGATCGGGTAGCCGCGGTAGCGCAGGATTCCCTTTTCACCATCAAGATAGGTGATGGCACTCTTGCAGGCTGCTGTCTGCATGTAGGCCGGATCGTAGATATACAGCGACGGATCTAATTCGCGTACTGCTGAAGCGGGGAAAACCCCTCCGGTGATCGGGACGGTGATTTGCTTGCCCGTGCGGTCGTCAATGATTGTGATGGTCTCGGACACCGAGATCGTCCCCTTGTATGTAGGACCCGTTGTTCGGGTCGGTCGTCGTTTGGAGGCTTGCTCCTCCGCTATGCAGGATAATCAGTTGCGGGGGCAAACGAGGTACCTGCAGGGTGAAGTCCGAGATTTCTTCTCAGTTCAGATGTCTCAAAGTGGCGTGTTGTCGTGCTTCTTGCCACGGAAGGATTCACGCTTGTCGACCAGAGCGTCAAGGGCTGAACAAATGGCCGATCGGGTGTTGGCGGGCTCGATCACTCCGTCCACATAGCCACGTTCGGCGGCCACGTAGGGATTGAGAAGGCGTTCGGTGTAATCGGCCTCGAAGGCCGCCTTTTCTTCGGGTGTGGC
>CAMDER010000175.1 GCA_945896935.1 Bifidobacterium breve
GTTGTTGAGCCTGTTGTTGTCATTGAACCCATTGTCGAGGTTGAGCCTGTTGTTGTCATTGAACCTGTAGCCAAAGTCGTCGTTCGTGAAGAGGCGCCGCCGGTTATTGAAGAAATTGTTGAAGAAGAAGTTATTGAAATTCTTCCCACACAAGATGACTCGACTGAACTCTTGATTCGTCAAGATGTCGATACCCGTTGGGCTCCGCACTTTGATCCCGATGATGATTTAGGTGGAATGCTTGACGCCACTGGTTCAATGTTGCGTGACGCGTTTCGCTCGCGTCACAACGGCCGTCGCGATCAGTAGTGATTAACTGATATCTGTGGATATTCGAGTCGACGTCAATCTGCCTTGCTCTGCCATGGAACTTTGGCCATTTATTGACGATCTCGGGCAGTACCCGTCATGGATGGGGTTAGTGCACGCAGTCGTTCCCGAGGGTGAGGATGTGTGGCAGGTCGAACTACGCGGGAAGATTGGGCCTTTTGCCCGTTCAAAGCGCCTCCGCATGATTCAAGTCGAAACTTCAGAGCTACATCACATACGTTTTGAACGTCAAGAAAATGATGGTCGATCGCACAGTGATTGGGTGCTTGATGCCCAAGTCACCGAAGTTGATTCGGCCTCCACTCTCAACATGACTCTGCATTACGGCGGTCGTTTGTTTTCGAATGTTGTCGAGCGAGCACTGCAAGATGAAATTGAAGCCAGCAAACAGCGACTTCGCGAACTGGTCGCTCAGTAATTCAGACTCACTGCGCCCAAGCGCTGAAGCGGCCATTCTCGCGTTGCTGAAGATGCAGCGACATTGAAAAACACTCCGACAAGTTTTCGGCAGTGAAGTATTCGTTGATTGGTCCGCGAGTCATTGCTTTACCATCTTTGAGAAACAAAACGTGAGTCATTCCTGGTGGAATCTCATCAACATGATGAGTCACCAAGACAAGTGGTGCAGCAGTTGCATCAAGAGTGAGTTCGCTTAATGCTTCAACTAATTGCTCACGGCCGCCAAGATCGAGTCGAGCACTGGGCTCGTCCATCAACACGATGTTTGGGTTGTTCATCAGCGAACGCGCCAACAGCACGCGTTGCTGTTCGCCCGAAGACAAGGTTCCAAACGTGCGCTGAGCCAAATGGCCAATACGCATGCGATCAAGACAATGTTGGGCTTGTTGGGCATCGGCAGCGTCGTATTGATGCCACCACGTTTCGAGGGCAGCGTTCTTGGCGGTCATCACGACGTCGAGTGCAATCAGCGCAGGGCGAAGCTCGCTGGCAAACGAAGCCGACACATAGCCAATGCGCTGACGCAGAGTACGCACATCGGTGGTGCCGAGGGTTTGGCCCAACACCGAAACCGAACCATAGGTGGGGTGCTCATACATTGCGGCGATACGAACCAAGGTCGTCTTGCCCGACCCATTGGCGCCAAGAACCAGCCAACGTTGGTCGGCGGCAACCGTGAGTGAAACCGAGTCCAAAATGGTGCGACCGTCACGAACGAAACTGATCTTGCTGAGTTCGAGGGCTGCGACCACGGTGCAAGGCTACGAGGAACCCTGCGGGTTGGGCGAAGGGGTGCTTGAGAGTCTCTTGCCTTGTCGAAAACGAGGTCGGGTGCGCGAACATAGGGGTGTGTCAGCAACGGTTTCGCCTCTTGAACAATTGAGTGAGGCATTACGCACCGAACTCGGCGCTCATGCGGTCACCGAATTGGCGCGACTCAGCGGTGGTGCCTCACGTGAAACATGGAGTTTCCGTGCCGATGATCGTCCGTTAATTCTGCAACGCCAACGCAAAGGCGACATCCGCGATATGAGTGTTGAGGCTCGTGTTGTGCAGGCGGCTTTCAACGCCGGAGTTCCCGTGCCCGAACTCATTGCCAATGGTTCGGGCGATATAGGTCTGGCTTTCATGATCTTGTCGCATGTTGAAGGCGAGACGATCGCTCGCAAGATTTTGCGCGATGAACAATTCGCTGGAGCACGATCTGGTTTAGTCGCGCAATCGGCGCATGCATTAGCTGCACTGCATTCAATTGATGCCACAACAATCACCGGGCTGCCAAGCATTGATCAGGTTCAGCAATATCGCGAAACACTTGACAATCTCAACGTTGCATTGGGGCAAGCACATCCCACTTTTGAATTGGCTTTTCGCTGGCTTGAACGCAATCGACCAACATCAACGCGCACGGCCTTGGTTCACGGCGACTTTCGTTTAGGAAATTTGATGGTCGGCCCAGATGGATTGCGGGCAGTTCTCGATTGGGAGCTCGCTCACATCGGTGACCCCATCGAAGACTTGGGTTGGCTGTGTGTACGGGCGTGGCGTTTTGGCGCGACCCAACCAGTTGCTGGTTTAGGTGACTACGACACATTGATCGCCGAGTACGAAAAGGCGAGTGGGCTGAAGGTTGATCGTGAAGTGGTTCGCTGGTGGGAAGTGCTGGGCACCTTGAAGTGGGGAATCATGTGCATGATTCAAACCAGTTCGCATGTGTTGGGTATGAGTCGCAGTCATGAATTGGCGGCAATTGGTCGACGTGTGTGCGAAAACGAATACGACTTGTTCTTGGCCCTTGACGGAAAGTGGTAACGAAGATGGCGATGCCTCACGATGTTCCAACTGCAGCCCAACTCATTGAGTCGGTACGCGAATGGCTTGAAAAAGATGTGTTGACGTCAACAACAGGTCGCGTGCAATTTCATTCACGCGTGGCCATCAATGTTTTAGCAATGGTCGAACGCGAATTGGCTATGGGTGGTCAACAGGCACTTGATCATGCCGCACGCCTCGCGATACTTGGCATGAAAGATGATGCCGAACTAGCAACAGCAATTCGCAATGGCGACCTAGATGACCGTTTCCAAGAAGTGGTTGACCTGGTGCGGGCAAGTGTGCTCGACAAATTGGCAGTCGCCAATCCGTCGTATGCCTTGCCTACTTCGAACGACTGATTTGAACTGGCTGACCAGCAGCCAATTGACCGCACGCCGCAGCAATGTCGGTGCCGCGGTTGCGGCGAATGGTGGCGTTTGCGCCCATGCCCACCAACTGATCACAAAAGGCTTGCACTTGGTTGCGGCTTGAGCCCTTGACTTCGTAACCCGGTGTGGGGTTGAGCGGAATCAAGTTGACGTGTGCGGGCACGCGGAACGAGCGACAGATTTGCGCAAGTTCAATGGCGTCGGTGGGGCGATCATTCACCCCGTCAATGAGCGCCCATTCAAAGGTGAGGCGACGATTCTTTGATTCAAGGAAACCGTTGCAGGCTTCCATCAAAGCCTTGATGGGGTAGCGGCGGTTGATCGGAACCAGGGCGTCACGCAAGTTGTCGTTGGCCGCGTGCAAACTGACCGCCAAGTTGACGGGAAGTGGGCGAGATGCCAGACGATTGATGCCAGGAACAATGCCGACGGTGCTCACGGTGAGGTGACGCGCTGACAAACCGATATCTTCGTGAAGGCGCACAATCGATTCCCAGACGGGTTCTTCGTTGGCGAGCGGTTCGCCCATGCCCATGTACACCACATTGCTCACGCGGCGATCCATGCCCTTGGCGCGCTGCGAAGCGCGCACAACCTGTTCAATGATTTCGCCGGCGGTGAGGTGACGTGTGAAACCTGCCTGGCCAGTCGCGCAAAAGCCACATGCCATCGCACAACCTGCTTGGGTGCTCACACACACGGTGGCGCGATCGGGATAGATCATGAGAACGGTCTCGATGCGGCTTCCGCCATCGAGTTGCCACAAGAACTTGATGGTGGTGTCGTCATCTGAAATGACTTCTTCAACCAAGGTCAATGAGTTCGGCAGAAGGTCGGCAATTTGTGCCCGCAAGGCTTTTGGCAACGCCGTCATATCTTCGGGGGCATTGAGTTCGGTATACAAACCCTTCCAGACCTGATCAACGCGATAGCGCGGCTCGGTGGAAAGAAGGTTCTGTAGTTCGTCGCGCGTCGCGCCATAACGGGTAATCACAATGTCAGCCTGTCAGATAA
>CAMDER010000176.1 GCA_945896935.1 Bifidobacterium breve
GCGCCACCGAGATCGGTCGCGAAGACTGCAAAAGATTCATCCACTTGCTGCGGCTCCTTCGGTGTCTCGCGCGTCGTGAGAACTGCTGGCTTCGAGCCGATTAAAGACCTCGCAATATTTTGCAGGCCGAGATAGTCGTAGTCACGTCGGCCAGTTGGTGTGTTGATTGACCCGTGTACATAGGTCAACCAGCGGCTGGGAATTCCCTGAATTCCGTATGTTGCACCAGCAATGGCACCAGCGACGCACGCAACCGTGTCGGTGTCGCCCCCAAGATCAATCGCGGCCGTCACGACATCCGAAAAGTTGGAATGATTGCGCACTGCCCAAACTGCTTCGGCAAGACATGTCCAGACTGACCCGTTACTCGGTTCATCGTGATTCCCGGGTGTCCAATCTGGACTCAGGATGTGACTGAAACGGACGCGCTGATCATTTGGGACATAGGACAAAACATCATCAATCTGATTGATGGCGTCGCCACCCAAAATGGCACGGCGACATAGTTCAGTTCCGATGGCCGCGCCCCACCCAGCCGCCGGATCAAAGTGAGTCATTGAAGCCTGGGTATAGGCGGCATTCATGACTTCTTCAGTGCTGTGGCCTAGGTAAGCCAATGCGATTGCCCACGTTCGCATGAGTGCTCCGTTACTCGCTGATCGACCTGGGTCGGCGACGTCATTGTGCGCAGCTTCAAAACGATCACTGGCTGAGAGCGCGCGCGATGTTGCGATACCAACATCGGTGGCACCGGCACGCCAAGAAACAAAGCGAGTCCATAGGTCATCAAGATCGAGGCTGCCCTGAGCAAGAAGTGACTCCGCCAAAGCCAGAGTCATTTGGGTGTCATCGGTGAATTCGCCAGGTGACCATCCAAAGGAACCGCCACCAATTAATTCTCCAATTCCGCCAAGGACAGGCTGAGGAAATTGCACTGAATACTGACCAGAGGGTCCAAATTCAAATGGGGCACCGAGTGCATCGCCGACGGCCGAACCGAGAAGCGCACCCATGGCACGTTGCAAAATATCGGCCGAAACGGACTGGTGATGGAAGGGGATAGGGCTGGTGTATTGGGTCTGGTTCATGTTGATCTCCTCTGGTTGTTGACAGGGACATAACGATTAACTTCGCCGAAAATGTGCGTTGCCGGGCTTTTGGTGCTTCATGGAGGAGGCAAATTGAATATGTGATGAACCTTGTCGCTCCGACGGGATTTGCAAACAGTATGGAAAATTAGTGTGATTTATTAGGTCAAGTTGGTCAAATTCTGAGACACCAATAGGGCAAACTTTACAAGTGGTAATTTATTCCGCTGCCGGGGGGCTCATAGGTTCAAATCCTGATGATGACCGCGAATCCTCGGCAGATAGCGAAGATTTCCCACCCGATCAAGCGTGGATTCGTCGATCGTTTTGGGTCAAAACCTTGCAAGATGCTCGCCGGCGCAAGACCTGGGTTCGAGTGAACCGTTTGTATACAGAGAAGACTGCAGCTCAAGTGGCGAGCGACCTGCGGGCGGCCCATCATCGAGACAGCAGCAAGTTACGAGTGAAAGGAGTCCTGCCCGGTGATCGATGGGACACCCGCTGGAATGCTTCACCCGAAGGCCCAGAAGGTCAGCACTCAATCTGGATTCGGTACATCGGAACCGAGCAGTAAACGCGGTGGACTAGTTCATTTGTTGCTTCAGATTCCAATTCAATTTTTCGCCGCCGTAGCGCACCCATACTTCACAATCACCCAGGGCACCATGCGCCGTAGGTTCCCATTTGGCCTCCCACACCTCGGAACTACGAAAACCGCGGACACGTTGGTCTTTGGTATGACGCAAATGAGATCGTCGAATGTCGCTGGCAATTTGTGACGCCGACTTGCGGGTGTACAACTTGGGAATTCGAAACCAGTCACCTGACATGCGGGCCTGATCGAAAGACCGCTGCCAGAACGAACGACGCTTTTCGCGACGACGGGCCGACGAGGTTGTTGGATTTTTGGTCGTTGGGGCTTCGAGAGCAATGGTGTTGTTCATATGGAATGAACGACACCGCTCACATCATTTGTGCGCTTTCTAAAAATATTCGCCGTAATTATTTACCAGCAATATTCACCAGCGCTCGAACGACCAACTTTCGGGTCGGCCATTTTTGTAGGGCATCACCCCATGAAAGGAACGCGGATCATTGTCGAAGACGAGAGGCAAGAAATACCGATCGCCTTCCCACATTGGAAGTAGTGCAGCATCACGTTCGGCTTGATCATTGCTACAAGCCTGAAGGACGCGCAAAATGGGGATCCACGCCAAGTCACCTTCAACATTGGTTGACAAGGGATCGCCAGTCCACCCGTCGATGATGAACATTGGTGATAGCCAATCTTCTCCATTCGGCCCAAAGCCTGGCCACGAGACCGTGCCGCGTAATCGCATTGACGTGACTTCGATGCCGGCCTCTTCACGAATTTCGCGGCGCATCCCAGACGCCAGATCCTCATTTGTTTCAAGTTTTCCGCCGAGTCCGTTCCATTTGCCGAGATGTTCATCGTTGGCGCGCTTATTGCGGTGGACTAACAACACTTCATTGGTCTCACGTTTCACGATGTATCCGAGAGTTCCCAAAATTGGCGTATAAGGCATGTCTCACTTGTATCAGAGTTTGATGGGGCAGACTGTTGCTATGAGTTTGAAAGATGAGTTCAACCGAAACGGAGCGGTTGTTCTGCGCAAGGTCATTTCTCCTCATGAAATTGATGTGTTGACAAGGGGTATTGATGCGGTCGTGAGCAACCCAAGTCCTCGGGCAAAAGTTGCGAGCACTCCCGATGATCCCGGATTCTTTATTGAAGACTTCAATACTTGGCGTGAACACCCCGAGTTTTCTGAGTTTGTCACTCAGACAAAGTTGTCAAAGATTGCCGCTGAATTAACTGGGTCATCAACGATCCGTATGTATCACGATCATGTTTTGGTCAAAGAACCGGGCACACGTCAACGAACTCCCTGGCATCAAGACCAACCGTATTACGACGTTGAAGGTCAGCAAAACGTCAGTTTTTGGATACCTGTTGATCCCGTGGCTAAACAGGATTGTCTTGAGTTGATTGCTGGAACACATCGTGGTCCATGGTTGATGCCGCGTTCATTTCTTGATCATCAAGCGAAATGGTTTCCCGAAGGTTCACTCGTCGAGATGCCCGACTTCGAGAGCCTTCGTGATTCTTATGAGATCTTGTCGTGGGATCTTGAACCTGGCGATGCGATTGCATTTCATATGTTGACGGTGCATGGAGCGCCAGGAGTCTCGGGTACGAATCGCCGTCGCGTCTTTAGTTTGCGAGTTCTTGGTGATGACATGGTGTACGCGCCACGCAACTGGGTGACGTCACCAGATATGCGCGCCGTCATGAGCGCTGCAGAAGATCAACGTGTGACTGGCGAATCGCTCAGGGGAGACTGGTTCCCACAGTTGTGGTGACATCGTTGGCGCGTTCGCCAAGGTCGATGAACAACGCCACGCGATCTTCAATGATGGGAAACTCACCATTCGATGGTGGAGCAAGATCTTCAACAGCAATAGTGCGACCGTCGCAGTCGGTGAAAGTGTCTGTGCCAATAACTTGTTGAATCGCACATGTGACATCACGATCGGCGGGGAACGCGTAGTACACAACCCAACCTCGTTCAGAGTTGGTGCCGTTGTGATCAAGAACAATTGTGCGTTCACCTGATGTTGTACCAAGACCAGGGAAAAGCACCGGCCCGTTGGCATCGATGGATTCGGCCCATTGATCAACGTTGCCAATGGGCAGTCGGTCAGGCGTGAACGTGGTGGTCTGGGCTTGCTCGCCCGCCATCAGTGCAGCGATGCCCCACATGATGAGTCCAAGCACCGCGAAAAAACCGAGTCCAGCCAGAACGGGGGCCACTGATCGGCCAAGAGGGGAGCGAAA
>CAMDER010000177.1 GCA_945896935.1 Bifidobacterium breve
TACGCCGCTCAAATCCCTTCGCCTAAGGCAGCGTCGGCCCTCATTGAACGACTTTCCGAAATCGTTGGTTGTGATGCTCCAACCATGATGCTTGATGCACAAGGCGAACTGTACGAAGAACAAATTGATGAACTCATCAGCAGCGACCCATCAATGGCCCGTTATCTCGATCGTCTCGAAAACCGTAGTGACGATGACGACGATTACGACGAAGATGATTATGACGAAGATGACGACATGCCGTCGTACGGGGTATCACCTGACCAATTGCGATTTGAAGGAATGGACGACGCTCCCCCGTTGAGCGGACCGCTTCCCGATGAACCGGTCGACAGTGATGCTTTGATGGAAGAAGTAGAACAGTTCTTACGCAGTCAACACGACGACTGACATCAATCGGGTTGGCGCCACACAGTTGGGCGTGGTGTATCAAACGTTGCGATTGAACGCTCGCCGTTAATCGCCGCAAAAGCCATTTGCCCCCACCATTCAATACCGGCAGTTGCACTCGGTAATGAATCGTGGGCGAACCAACCAAGTCCACTTGTTTCAAGCGGGTGACCTTGCAAAGCCCCACCAGTTGCTCGACAATGAAAGAGCAACATGTACATACCGAATCGGCTGAATCCCATTCGCTGACCATCAATAACACCCAGCAATTGCACGGGTTCACATTCAATGCCGGTTTCTTCAAGAACTTCTTTCACGGCAACTTCACTCGCCGAATATCCGACATCGGCCCAACCTGTTGGATACAACCAAATTCCAGAATCGGCTCGCTGCATGAGAAGTATTTCGCCATCGTCGTTACCCACAATTGCACCGATCGCAACTTTTGGAGTGACGTAACCAGGGATACCTTCGCCAATTGACTCCATCCACTCTTGAACAAAGTGATCTTGTTCGCGACGAACTTCAAGGGCTTCGTCGGCGGCGGCTTTAATGTCGGCGGCCACATGAAGAACTTCTTCATAACGTTCACGCTCATACAAATTTTGCGTAAATCCCATACCAGTGCGAGCAATACCTGCAAGGGTTTCGCTCCACCGCACTAAGTCGCGTGTGAAATCGGCTGGAGTTGCGTCACTCATAGTAAGAAGTTACCTCGCTACGAGACCAACGAGAAGAGGATGGCGCGCTCAACCTCTTGGCGATGAAATTTGTCGGTCAATTTGCTTCCAGCAGATGTACGAACATAAAAGGCGTCAACAACCTCGTCGCCAATTGTTTGCACAGTTGCATGTCGAATGTCTAAACCGACCTCGGCCATCGCCTTTGTCACTCGATGAAGAATTCCGTGTTGATCGGGAGCACGTAGTTCAATCACTGTTGCATTTGAAGATGCCTCGTCAAAAAATGTCACTCGTGGTGGTGCTAGTTCACCTGCAGAACGTCGCTTACGTCGATACGTCTTAGCGCGCTCGGCCATTCGTGCTTCGATTGCTAATTCACCATGAAGTGCACGAGTCAGATTTTGAATGATCGGCGCCCACTCAATTGGACCGTGGCTTGGCACTATCACTCTGAATTGCGATGCTGCCATACCTTGTTCGTCAGAGTGAGCTTGCGCACCCAATACGCCCAGTCCATGCAATGCAAGCACACCAGCAACTCGACTGAATGTTCCGGGTCGGTCGGGGCTCACAACCGTGACCGAGTCGTCGGAAACACCGAACGTCACGGCACCGCCGGCCATCATCTCAAGTACTTCAGCGTCTGGGAACAACCGCCACTGCGCTTCTTCGATTCCGGCGCCGCCGAGTACGAGATGCACGCGACGTACGAGATCGTTCACGAGTTCGGCTTTCCACGTCCCCCATGCGGCTGTACCTGTCGCCAAACTGTCGGCTTCAGTTAAGCCATGCAAAAGATCTAATACCAATGGAGTTTTGACTTCATCAGCAACCATGGTGATCGTTGCGCTGTCAGCCAAATCTCGTCGTGTTGCGACATCAGGTAATAACAAATGATTCTTCACCATCGAACAAATCACTTGAGTATCTTCAGCATTCAAACCAAGCCGTGGCCCAATTCGTTCAACCATGGCCACACCAACTTCGGTGTGATCGCCGGGGTAACCCTTGCCGATGTCATGGAAGAGTGCACCAAGTACCAAAAGGTCGGGTCGCGCGACACGGTCGGCCCATGTAGCGGCATTTGCCGTTGCTTCCCATAAGTGACGGTCAACAGTAAAGCGGTGATAGGCGTTGCGCTGAGGCTTGCTGCGATTTGGCGCCCACTCGGGCAAGACTTTGACCCACAAGCCACGCTGATCAAGAGCTTCAAGAACGGGAATCGCATCATGGGCTGTGAGCAGCAAACCAACGAAATCATCAATCGCCCCGACTGGCCACGGTGTCGGCATTTGCGGACACGATTGTGCCAAACGATCGAGCGTGGGGCGATCGATACGTGCCTTGTGACGCGCCGCTGAAGCCGCAACGCGTAACAACAATGTCGGATCGGTAGCAGGGTCAACAGTTTCATCAAGGTGGATCTCACCTAAATGCAAGATCACCCCTGGCGCAAGATGTTGATCCGCGACAGGTTTTGTTCTCGCTGCCGACACACGCGCCCATACTTCGTCGCCAACCCACGCAACAGAGCGGCCGGCGTTCGACAGTGCCGCAACAAGGGCGTCGGCATTTTGATAGCCACACAGATCGGCTACGACATCTTGATCTTCGAGATGCATCACTTCAACAGCGCGTCCGACATGACGATGCAATGCAACCCTCACCGCCATCAGCACATCGCGGCCAGCATCGAGTGCATCACGATCAGAACGGGTGATTTCAACACCAGCAGCTTCGGCCCAAATGAGCGCATGAATATCTCGCAGACCTCCGTACCCTTCTTTAAGGTTTGGCTCAAGCAAGAACGCAACTTCGCCATTGTCTTGTTGTCGCTCACGGACACGTTGCATCAGTTGAGGAAGTCGGGTTGAACCGCTGGCCTTCCAGGCCTTCGCTCCCTCAACACTGAGTTCATTCGCAAGAGATTCGTCACCGACCAACAGGCGCACGCTCAATAATGCGGTCGCCGCATCGAGTTCGGACTTGGCTAGTTCAACGGCTTGCTTCACCGTGCATACCGAGTGGCCAAGTTTTGTTCCCGAGTCCCAAATTGGATACCAAATCTTTGAGGCAAGGTCGTCAATGTTTTTTGCTCCGTCATGTATCAACATGATGTCTAAGTCGCTGAATGGAGCCAACTCACCCCGGCCATATCCACCCACCGCGACAAGTGCGACCCGCTTCGAAACTTTGACCGATGCAGAAGCCGCTGCCCAAATTTCGCGAATCCACTGATCGGTTGCATCGCATAGGGCATGGGTCAAACGCACCCCGCGTAATTTGGTGTCAGCGAGAACTTGCTGGCGGCGTTCCATTCATACAGTCTGACCGAAAACGGCGACAACAAACCATTTCAGGGTTGAGTTCTTATTGGTTCTTCTTGCGCATCATGACGGTGGCTGCTTTCCAGGCTCCCCATTCAATACCCGGCTCAACGAGTGCTTCGTCAATATCGATCCATGTTGCCGGACTCAGTCCGTAGATATCTTCAGGAAACGAGCGTTCATTAAATTCGTCGCGGCTCACCGGCGAGCACCCAAGATTGCTGAGCAATTCAGTGATCGGTCGAGTTGCCTGACGAAAGATTGCCAGCGGGTTCGTCCGTTGTTCAAAGACATCTCGAGATAACAGCTCAACCAAATTGTCGTGGACTTCGGCCGATACCTGGGCGATCACAGATAAACAAAGATCTCCGACCCGAGGATCGGAGATCTTCTGTTCATCACAATGTCTTCGGATCAAACGTTCGACCCACTTGGCGACGACTCGGTCGGAAGTCTCAAGTAGTTGAGTTGAGTACTGATCCACCTGC
>CAMDER010000178.1 GCA_945896935.1 Bifidobacterium breve
CGAGCAAACTCAGCTGCTGCAATTTTTCCTTCAACACCGCGAATGCCGAAGCCACCAGGGATCACCATTCCGTCAAGTTCGCTCAAGCGACCAGCGGCCAATAGTCCTTCAACTTCTTCTGCTTGAATCCAGTCGATCTCGACACTGGCTCCATGGTGGAAGCCGGCGTGCTTAATACTCTCGACAACCGACAAGTATGCGTCATGAAGTTCGATGTACTTACCGATCAATCCAATGCGCACTGGTTTGGTGGCATTTTCAACCATCGCCACCACGCTCTGCCATGACGAAAGATCTGGCTGTGCGTCAATCTGCAACACGTCGCACACCACAGTGTCAAGACCTTCATCGTGCAACACCAATGGCAATTCGTAAATGTTGCGCACGTCAGCAGCGTTGACGACAGCGCGTTCATCAACATCACACAAGTTTGAAATCTTGCGCTTCAAACTGGGGCTCAACGACTCTTCGCTGCGGCAGACTATGACATCTGGTTGGATTCCGCGGCTACGTAATTCGGTTACGGAGTGCTGTGTGGGCTTGGTTTTCTGCTCGCCCGACGGGCCAATAAATGGCACCAAAGTGACGTGGATGTAGCACACGTTTCCACGGCCGGCTTCTTTGCGATATTGACGAATCGCCTCTAAAAACGGGAGGATTTCGATGTCACCAACGGTGCCACCAACTTCGGTGATCACCACGTCAACATCATCAGAAGCCATACGGCGAATTCGACGTTTGATTTCATCAGTGATGTGTGGAATCACTTGCACGGTCTTACCGAGATAATCGCCACGACGTTCCGCAGCAAGAACGGCTTGATATATAGAACCTGTTGTTGCGTTTGAATTACGCGAAAGACTTTCGTCAATGAATCGCTCGTAGTGACCAAGGTCGAGGTCGGTTTCTCCGCCATCATCGGTCACAAAAACTTCACCATGTTCAAATGGGTTCATCGTGCCCGGATCGATGTTGATGTATGGATCAAGCTTCTGCATAGTGACACGCAGACCACGCAGTTTCAGAAGACGACCGAGCGACGAGGCAGTCAAACCTTTACCCAAAGAACTTGCAACTCCACCAGTCACAAAGATATGTTTCGGCATTTTGACCTCCGTTTGGACAAACCAATTACGGGAGATCACCCTACAACTATTCCTGACTCCTCGGTGTCTTACCACGATCCCCAAGCAGGAAATTCGGAATTCTTTTTCGCTAGTCGGTCGAACTTCTTGATGTGAGTAGCTCTTTGGCATGTCGGCGAGCCGCCGTACTGTCTGGTCGACCCGACAACATGCGGGCAATTTCGTCCACCCGACGCGCCCCGGAGACCTCGGCCGCACTCGCCAACGTCACTTCGGCACCCTGTCGATCAACGATGTTCTTTTCAACGACCACGTGGTGATCGGCAACGGCGGCCACCTGAGCCAAGTGCGTCACGACGAATATTTGATGTGCAGCGGCAAGGCGCGACAGGCTCTCAGCCATGGCGTTCGCTGCCGAGCCACCAATTCCGGCGTCGACCTCATCGAACACCAAAATGGGTGGACCTTGAGTCAGTACCATGCGAATTGCCAGCATGGTACGCGCGAGTTCTCCACCAGAAGCAACCTTGCTCAGTGGCGCTGCTGGCGTGCCTGGGTTGGCAGCCAACATCATCGTGACCTCGTCGGCGGGGTCGTCTCCCCCAACCTCAATGTCAACAACTGCTCGTTCCATCGCCAACTGCGTGAGATGGCCCGTAATGGCCGAGCCGAGTGATTTGGCGGCCCCTTTGCGGACCTTGGCAACCTTGGCGGCAGCTTGGCGCTCACGGCGCTCGACGTCAACTCGCTCTTTTTCGAGGACCTCAACCCGAACCTCAAATGACTGCATCTCATCAAGACGCATGGACGACTCGTCAAGATAAGCGATGACTTCGGCGAGGGATTCGCCGTATTTGCGTCGAAGTTCGCGCAGACTTTGGCGTCGTTGCCGCACTTCGGCCAGTCGCTCGGGGTTATCTTCGCAATTTTCGCCAACATTGCGAATATTCGATGCGGTATCGGTGAGATCGGCAACGATGTCGCGCAGACGATTGGCTTCGGCTTCAAATGGCGCCCGATTCTGCAAAGCCGCGATGACCGAACCCAAAACATCAAGAACTCCGTCGTCGTCGTTGATCCCGGCCAGTGCCAACTGCGCAGCCTCGCGATGTGCGGTGGAATCAGCCAAAACATCTTCTTCGACTTCAAGCACCTGCTCTTCGTGGGGGTCATCAAGCGAAGCCGCCAGAATTTCTTCAACCTGAAATTTCAGCAAGTCAATTTCGCGTGCCCGCGCCCTGGTATCGCCCCCGAGCGCCGCCAACGAGGCATCAATTTCGGTCAGTTGTGCTCGCGCCTCGCGCAGCGCTGTCAAATCAGTTTTTGCAAATTCGTCTAACGCGGCGCGCTGAACCGAAGCCGATAACAAACTTTGATGGGTGTGTTGGCCATGCAAATCAACCAATTTCAAACCGATGTCAGCCAACTGACCAACTGTCGCCAAACGACCGTTCACATAGGCCCGTGAGCGACCGTCAAGTGGTATGACTCGACACAAAACGATTTCTTCATCGTCGGTGACAAAACGACCTTCAACTCGAGCCTCGGCAGCCCCGGCCCGAACGCGACCAGCGTCGGCTCGACCGCCTACCAAAAGACTGATGGCTTCAACCAACATGGTTTTTCCTGCGCCGGTTTCGCCAGTGAGAACAGTCAGTCCGGAACCAAGAACTAAATCAAGGCGATCAATGATTCCGAGATCTTCAATATGCAATTCACTGAGCATGAAACGTCAACCAGTTCTTATCGATCAGCCAAACCGAATTTGGTTTTCAAAATTTGGTGGAAACGCTGCGGTTGCATGCGCACAAACAATGCGGGACGGTCAGATGCCGAACAAGTCACTGAAGCGCCGCCCTCAAGCGATGCCACTTCTTGACCATCAATCGCCAAGCCCACCGATCGCAATCCATCAACATCAATGCGAATTGTTTCAGTCGGTCCCAAAACCAACGAACGATCAAACAACATGTGTGGCGCCAATGGCGTCAGCAGCATTGCTTCAAGCGTTGGCGACACCACCGGTCCGCGGGCCGACAACGAATAAGCAGTTGACCCGGTTGGCGTGGCAACCAAAAGACCGTCGGCCTGAAAAGTTGTAAACCGCGCGCCGTCGATACTTACTGCCAGTCGAACAGTTTGACCAGTGCGTTCTTTTTCAAAAGAAGCCTCGTTTAATGCGCGCCATGTCGATTGCGAACCATCGTTCTTGACGACAGCGACATCAATCACTAAACGCTTTTCTATTTCGTAGTCACCAGCAAAGAAGCGCTCTAAGGACGCCACCAAGTTTTCAGGTTCAACCTCGGCCAAATAACCCAACAAACCCATGTTGATACCAAGTACCGGCACCGCAGCACCGTTCAACATGGTGACCGAACGCAACATGGTTCCGTCGCCGCCGATACTCAAGACCAATTCAGCCGATGCAATGTCGGTGGCTGTGCAGAGATCGACGTCAAGACCGAGCGATTGAATATCAACTATTTGTGCAACTGGCGTATGACCATGCTTTCGCAACCATTCGACGGCTTGGCGGGCCACGACTGCGGCTTCGGGGCGTTCAGAATGACCGACGATGACGACTTTTCGAGACACGACCACAGGTTGGGGGGATGCAGTCGTCATAACAACATCTTCTCACGCACGGTGGCATATAACAGGAACTCTTTATTGCCTTCAGCCCCAGTAATGGGCGATGAAATGATCTGATTGACCGTGGCCCCAGCA
>CAMDER010000179.1 GCA_945896935.1 Bifidobacterium breve
TGCTATTTTAAGTTCGCCTGCCGGCGCTTGGTAGCTAGTTGCATCCCAACGAATTGCCGGAACTGCCGAAACCAACAAGTCAACATCGGGAGCGATGGTATTGGTCGTGTCGCTTTGGCTACTTCCTCCACAGGAAACTAGTGCGGCAAGGGACAAGGCGACGATGCTGAAACGGGACCGTTTGGGAATACTCATATAGATCACATTATGGCTATTTACGGGTACATACGAACCAGAGTCGGGCTATCTCAGGTGACGGTGGTCAACTCGGTCATCCTTGCAAGTAATAGCAACACAGGCCACGGACCTCGTACGGGTAATGTTGAGTCTGATGTCTGAAGCGCTGATCCCTTCCACTGGTGCAACTCCCGACTTTGGGGCCAACTCTTGGCTCGTCGAGGAGATGTACGAGCAATACCGTCTTGATCCTGCATCGGTCGGTGAAGCGTGGCAAGAATTTTTCTCGGACTACAAGTCACTGGCCACCGCTGTCGCTGCGGTGACAAACCCGAAGCCCGAACCTGTCGTTGCGGCCACGCCTCAGGCGGTCGCTTCCAACAGTGCCCCGAAAGTTGCTGCGTCAACAGTGCCCGCAGCAGTTGCCGCGCCAGTCGAAGATGTCAGCGAACCAATTCGCGGTGCTGGTCTGGCGATTGTTTCAAATATGGAGCGCAGTCTCACCGTTCCGACCGCCACGAGTTTCCGTAACGTGCCAGCGAAATTGCTCGAAGTAAACCGCAGTGTGATCAACGGATATCGCAGCCGAACTGGGCAAAGCAAAATTAGTTTCACTCACTTGATTGGTTATGCGATTGTGCGTGCCATTGCTGATGCAGTGCCTGCGATGAACAGTGCGTTTTCAGAAGGTGCCGATGGCAAGCCACGAGTCACGCATCATCAACACATCAACATGGGACTCGCAGTTGACGTTGCGAAGTCCGATGGCAGTCGCACGTTGGTTGTTCCAGTGCTGCGCGAAGCAGATCGACTTTCATTTGGTGAGTTTTTGGTGGCTTACGAAGATGTTGTGCGCAAGGTCAAGCAGAACAAACTCACCGTGGCCGACTTCCAAGGTGCAACGATCAGTTTGACCAACCCCGGCACGATCGGGACTGTCCAAAGTGTGCCGCGACTCATGCCAGGTCAAGGCGTCATCGTTGGCGTTGGATCCATTGATTACCCCGCCGAATTCCAAGGTGCCGATGAGCGAGCACTCGGAACGCTGGGTATTTCAAAGGTAGTCACTGTCACAAGTACATACGACCACCGCATTATTCAGGGTGCCGAGAGTGGCATGTTCTTGAAGCGCGTGCACGAGTTGTTGCTCGGTGAACATGGATTCTACGAAGGTGTTTTCAAGAGCCTTGATGTGCCTTATGAAGCAGTGAAGTGGCGCGTCGACATCAACCCACTCGATCGTGAAGAATCAAACTTGCATAAGCAAATGCAAATTGCAACATTGATTCGTGTTCATCGAGTGCGCGGTCACTTGATATCCGACATCGATCCGTTGCGCTGGAAAGAACCGAAGTTGCCCGTCGAGCTTGACCCAGCAACTTATGGTCTCACGATTTGGGACCTCGATCGCGAATTTTTAACTGGCGGTGTCGCCGGCACCAATCGTTTACCTTTAGGCGAATTGTTGCATGTTCTTCGTGATGCCTATTGCCGAAGCATCGGCGTTGAGTACATGCATATTCAAGACACTGACGAACAGCGGTGGGTGCAAAGTCATTTTGAAGGCGTGCAATTCCAGCTGTCAAAAGAAGAAAAGCATCGTGTGCTTGAGCGACTCAACGCCGCTGAAGCATTTGAAAAGTTCTTGGCGACAAAGTACGTCGGGACCAAGCGTTTCGGTCTTGAAGGTGCCGAAAGCGCAGTGCCGATACTTGACGAAATTTTGTCGCATGCTGCGGCAGCTGGTCTTGATTCAGCTGTTGTCGGTATGGCGCACCGCGGTCGATTGAACATTTTGGCCAATGTAATGGGCAAGAGCCTCGACAGTATCTTCGGTGAATTTGAAGGATACGTCGACCCCGCAACTGTCCAGGGCTCTGGCGACGTGAAGTATCACTTGGGCGCGTCGGGTCAATATGTCAACTCGAACGGTGCATCAATCAAGATTGAACTTGCGGCTAACCCAAGTCACCTTGAAACCGTTGACCCGTTAGTGCTCGGCATGATTCGTGCCCGTCAAGACCAGATTGATCCGCCAGGGTCGTTCCCGGCATTGCCAATCTTGATTCACGGTGATGCGGCGTTTGCTGGTCAGGGCATTGTTGCCGAATGTTTAGGCATGAGCGACATCAACGGATATCGCGTGGGCGGAACAATTCACCTGATCATCAATAACCAGATTGGTTTCACTACATCGCCGCAATTCGCGCGTTCATCGCTGTATTGCAGTGACGTTGCAAAAACTGTCCAAGCGCCTATTTTCCATGTCAACGGTGACGATCCCGAGGCTTGTGTGCGCGTTGCGCGACTCGCATGGGATTACCGTCAGCGTTTCCATAAAGACGTCGTGATCGACATGGTGTGCTACCGCCGTCATGGACACAACGAAGGCGATGACCCGAGCTATACGCAGCCACTCATGTACAAGGCCATTGCTGAAAAGCGCAGTGTTCGTAAGTTGTATGTCGAAACGTTGGTCGGTCGCGGTGATATCACGCTTGAAGAAGCCGAACAAGCGCTCAATGATTTCCAGAGCAAGTTGCAAGTTGCCCTTGATGAGACTCGTTCGCACGCACCAGTGCCGACCAAAGTCGCCAAGCCACCCCTACCTGTGGGCGTTTTGCCGCATGTCGACACCGGTGTTCAACGAGCAGTGCTCGACAAAGTCTTTGCACAACTCACCAATTATCCCGAGGGCTTTACGGTCCATCCGAAATTAGGCAAGCAGTTCGAATTGCGCTCAAAGATTTATGACGAACAAGGCGAAGTTGATTGGGCTACTGCTGAATTGATGGCCTACGGTTCGCTCGTCACCGAAGGTGTGCCAGTGCGTTTGGCCGGAGAAGATTCGCGGCGTGGAACCTTCAGCCAGCGTCATTCTGCTCTCGTTGATAACAACACCGAGCGCGTCTGGATTCCGTTGTCAGAATTGCCTGGCGCCGAAAAATTCTGGGTGTATGACTCGCTGCTGAGCGAATACGCCGCACTTGGTTTCGAATACGGCTACGCCCACGCCAACCCCGAAGCACTCGTTTTGTGGGAAGCGCAATTCGGTGACTTCGTTAATGGCGCGCAAATCATTATTGACCAATACTTGGTTGCCGCCGAAGACAAGTGGGGACAACACAACGCACTCGTCATGTTGTTGCCACACGGTTACGAAGGTCAGGGACCAGAGCACAGCTCGGCACGTATCGAACGTTTCTTGACCATGTGCGCCGAGGACAACATTCAAGTTGTAAATGCGACGACTGCAGCACAGTATTTCCATGTTTTGCGTCGTCAGATGCATCGCGAAATTCGTAAGCCTTTGGTGATCTTTACGCCCAAGGGACCACTGCGGATGAAAGAAGTGCGCTCGAAGATTACCGATCTTGAATCGGGCACCTCATTCCAAGAAGTACTTGACGATCCTTTCGTGACCGACGCGAGCAGCGTCAAGCGCGTGGTGTTCTGTTCAGGAAAAGTTGCCTGGGATGCATTTGCCGAACGTAACAAGCGCAATGCTGCGGCAGCAATCGTTCGAGTTGAACAGTTGTATCCATTCCCCATCGAGCAGATGATGGATATCTTGAAGCATTACCCGAACGCAAAAGAAGTTGTGTGGTTGCAAGAAGAACCGCTCAATATGGGCGC
>CAMDER010000180.1 GCA_945896935.1 Bifidobacterium breve
AGCCTGCGTCAATTCATACGGCAGGTGTTGGTAAAAGCGCCCAACAAGCTGACCGCTGACTTTGTGTTGAATCCCGATCGAGTCTCTTTCAATTAAACGCTTGCGCATCACTAAAACCAATTGCACGCGTAATAGTTCGTCAAATGCCAGGCGGCGGCGAGCCATTTCTTTCTCGGCGAAAGTTTCGGGAACATGGATTCCGAACAATGCGTCTTGGCGATCCATCAATTTGTATTTTTTACGCATTGCTTTCGGCAATGGATCACTGATTCCACGCGTCCGGCAACGATTAAGCGTTTCATCAATCGCCTTCAGCACAACCCACGATGGCAAATCAATCTTTTCGCTTTGCGGGTACACCGCAATTATGGGTCGTGGGCGTTCGTCGGGGTCACCCAAAATATCAACAGTCGGATTTGCCATTTGCTTGGTTCCGTTAAATGAACCGAGTCGACCAAACACCGCGACATACGAACCGACCTTCAACTGTCGTTCGCGCCACGGTTGATTAAAGAAGACAATTGACAAACGCCCGCTCTCATCGGCGATCGTTGCAGTGACCCGCGACGGACCTCGCCTTGCCCCTTTAGGTGGACTTGTTACCGAACGCACTTCGCCGATCACCAAAGAATCTGTACCTTCAACCGCACCGGCAATTGTCGCTTCTTTCGTGCGGTCAATCCAACGACGCGGATAATGAGTCAATAAATCACCCAAGTTTTCGACACCAAATTTGGCGAAGCTCTCCGCTCGTTTACCTGCTCCAACTGATTTGAGTCGCGTCATCGGCATTCCCGACAACTCAGAAAATGAAATGGGGCCGGTGGGAGCGGATTCAGTCACTCGTCACCGCGTCATTCAACGCCGAATAGATATGGGTACAAAGGTTGTCCACCTTTGTGGCACTCAATCTGCACATCGGGTCGTTCGGTTTCGATCCAGGTACGCAACGCATCGGTTGTTGACGCCGGCGCATCAGTACCTTCAATGATCGTGACGATCTCTCGACCCTCAGTGATGAGGTGTTCTAATAACGAAATTGATGCGCCTTCAAGAGTTCCGCTGACAGTCACAATCCCGTCCCCACGTACGAGACCAATCCAATCACCAACCGTGATTGGGCCAGCGTCGCTATTGGTGTCGCGAATTGATTGCGTCACTTCACCCGTCACCATTGCTTCGGTGGCTTCGGCCATTTCAGCAAGGTTTTCATCAACGCTGGCTTCGGGGTCGTACACAACAAGTGCAGCAAGTGCCTCGGGCATTGACTTAGTAAGAACAACGCGCACTTCTTTTGAGGTAAGAGCATTCAGTTGTTCGGCTACGGGAATGATGTTTTTGTTATTGGGCAAGATGATGACTTGTTGTGCATTGACATGTTCGACAGCGTCAAGCAATTCAGCCGTTGACGGGTTGAGTGTTTGTCCGCCCGTAACAACGCCTTGTACACCAAGCTGCGCGAATAGTTCTTCGAGGCCACTTCCACTACATACGGCAACAACGGCAGTAGTAACTGCAGGCAGACCAGCGGCAGCCCGTTGTGCGTCGTGCGTGGCATGGCGCTCTGCGACTTCTTCAAAGAGGTCGGTCACACGAATTTGTTTGGGTCGACCACCGAGATCGATCGCAACTTCGATGGCAGCACCGATGTCATTGGTGTGAACATGACAGTTCCAGATGCCATCGCCACCGACGACAACAATTGAGTCGCCAATTTCGCCCCAATCATTTTTGAACTGATCGATCTTGCCGTCTTCGAGATGCAAGAAGTACATCACCTCGTAGCGCAGATCGGCAACTGACACTTCGCCATGCGAGTCGGGAGCCTTCATCGTCATGATGGCGGGCAATGGTTCGTCCATGGCATCGCCGCCAATGGAATCTTCAGGCAGTGGCATGGGGTCGCCGTCAACAATGTTGAGCGCCGCATCAAGCAACAACATGAAACCCGCGCCACCGGCATCAACGACTCCGGCGTCTTTCAATACCGGCAACAAATCGGGCGTGCGATCGAGCGACAGTCGGCCAGCGTCGCGAGCGGCTCGTAATGTGGCACCGAGAGTTGCCCCCGATGCTGCCGAAGCCTTGGCCGCCTCGCTCGCTTCGCGCACCACCGTCAAGATGGTGCCCTCGATGGGCTTGAGCACTGCTTGGTAAGCCGAGGCCGATGCCGCGCTCAGTGCTTCAGCAAATTCAGACGCCGTGCTTCCGGCCTTGGCTGAGAGCTTGCCGGACAGCCCGCGCAAGATCTGCGACAAAATAACTCCCGAGTTACCGCGGGCTCCCATGAGCGAGCCGTGCGAAATGGCCTGGCAGGTCGGCTCAATTTCGGGTCCGGCCTGGTCGAGTTCGGCTACCACGGCGTCCAGCGTGCGGGCCATATTGGTTCCGGTATCGCCATCGGGCACTGGGTAGACATTCAGGCGATTAATGCGTGGAGCGTGGATCTTGACCGCATCTCGGAAGGCAATCACCGTACGACGAAGCCGATCGGCATCGAAATGATCGGCAGAGCCCTCGGGGCTGAGAACAGGCGGGTTCACCTGACTGATGGTAGTGGTCAGGGGCCCAACTGATGTGACTGATGGAGCCCGAAAATCCTGTCCTGGATCTTGAATTGTGCTTGGGGGTCAGTCGAATCCGCTGGTAGCGTTCTGTGTCCGAGATCGTGCTTGGGCTTCATCCCAGCAAATTCAAGTCAAGAGAAAGAACGTGTCATGGCAGCAGTATGTGAAGTCTGCAAGAAGCACCCGTCGTGGGGCATGTCAGTGTCGCACTCCCATGTGCGTACGAAGCGTCGCTGGAATCCAAACATTCAGCGCGTCCGCGCCCTGATCAATGGCTCACCGAAGCGCCTCTATGTGTGCACCAGCTGCATTCGTGCTGGCAAGGTCACCAAGGTCAGTCGCGGCACTGCCGCATCGGATAAGTGAACGACAGCCGCTCATGCAAGGTGTGATCAAAGCCTTCGACCCCTCTACGGGCACCGGCCTGATCCTGCGTGACACCGATCTCAGCGAACACGAAATGGCCGCTGATGCGCTGGAAGGCAGCATCTTTCGCATGCTTCGTCCTGGACAGCGCGTGGTGTTTGATCTCAATTCCGACGGATTAGCAACTCAACTACGTCTCGGTTCAGAAGTTGATATGGGAACACCTGGTTTCTGACCGGGTGTTTTTGCTTTGTCCCGTCATTTTGTAATAAGCCTGTCTTGAAGAATTCTTTAGCCCCAACAACAATCCCCCAATCCAAGGCGTGTTTTCGCCTAAGGAGCACATCATGAGCGGTTCGAGCAACAATGAACGTTTGAATAAGTGGGTCGCCGAATGGGCCGCAATCATGCAGCCAGACGACATCTACTGGTGTGACGGTTCGGCCGAAGAGTACGAACGCTTGTGTCAGCAACTTGTTGATAGCGGAACCTTCACCAAACTCGATGAGGCCAAGCGCCCAAACAGCTATTGGGCTCACAGCGATCCGGGCGACGTTGCTCGTGTTGAAGATCGCACCTTCATTTGCTCGGCTAAAAAAGAAGATGCTGGCCCCAACAACAACTGGCGTGAAGCTGCCGACATGCGCGCCGAAATGAAGACCCTGTACACCGGATGCATGAAGGGTCGCACGATGTACGTCGTTCCTTTCAGCATGGGGCCACTTGGTTCACCGATCGCGCACATTGGTGTGCAACTCACCGACTCTGCTTATGTTGCCGTGAGCATGCGCATCATGACCCGTATGGGCCAAGGCGCTCTTGATGTTTTGGGCAATAGCGATTGGGTGCCGTGCTTGCACTCAGT
>CAMDER010000181.1 GCA_945896935.1 Bifidobacterium breve
GTCGAAGCTTCAATTTATGAACTTCCCCAAATCTATGAATGTGCGGTCTTCGGCCTTCCACACGAGCGTCTCGGCGAAGAGGTCGCCTGTGTCATCATGCTCAAACCAGGCGTGAACTTGGTTGCCGAAGAAGTACGTACCCATGTTGCCAAGAATTTGGCGGCTTTCAAGGTGCCTAGTCGGATCGCCTTTGTTCTTGAGCCCTTACCCCGCAATGCGTCAGGAAAGATTCTGAAGCGAGAATTACGCGATACCTTTCCGTCAGAATGACCGAGCGTGTGGCATAATTTCGTTGTGAAGCACGAGCATCCCCACGTTCATGGTCCCGATTGCGGTCATGCCGCTATCCCCCATGACGATCATTTGGATTACGTGCACGATGGGCATCTGCACCATCAGCACGAAGACCATTGGGATGAATGCACAGTCGATGGTTGTGTTGAGCACGCCGAACATGAGCACCAACATGGTCCGAATTGCGGACATGTGGCTGTCGCCCACGGCGATCACATTGATTATCTACACGACGGACATTTACACGCCGCCCACGGCGACCATTGGGACGAACACTAAACCCGTGATTCTGGTGTCGTTTTAGTTGGCTATACCCAAGGAAACGACACCAGAATCACAACAATTTCCGAATTAGTGGTCGTGGTCGTGGTGGTGTTCGGTGACTACGAGTTGATCGCCCACTTTGGTGAGTCCAATACCGAATGTTTCGAGCAAGTTCTCGGGAGTCATCACCACATTGGGTGGACCATCGGCAATCACCCGACCAGCAAGAAGAAGCACACGATCACACATTGAAGCCTCACCGACATCGTGAGTCGCTGTCACAACTGCCGCTCCCCGACTCCGTTCAAAGTTCAAAGCATCAATGTACGCAGCACGTCCAGGTGCATCAAGGCCTGCCGTCGGTTCATCAAGTAGCAGTAAAGCAGATCGACGAGCGAGTACCTGCGCCAAATACACCCGCTGTTGCTGACCTCCTGATAGATCACGTAATGGACGATCGGCGAGATCTGAAACCTTCAACAATTCCATTGACTCGTTCACGATCACATCATCGGCTCGAGTTCGTCGAGCGAAACGAGAACGTTGATCAAATCGACCCATTCGCACGACGTCAATCGCGCGTAGCGGCAATACAAAACCGCTCTGATGAAACTGACTGAGATAGGCCACTCGTTGCGATGACTCGCCAACGGGACGACCAAGAATTTCCAACCCACCCGCAACGACTGGTAGAAGTCCGGCCAACGTTTTCAGCAAAGTTGATTTGCCTGAACCGTTTGATCCGACCAAAGCCGTTGAACCACCAGGTTTCAAGAATGCTTCAACACCCGACAGAACAGCATGCGAACCATAACCAACGCTTAATCGTCGGGCGACAACTGCTGTTTCGCTCATGTCCGAACACCTTGAACAAACTTCTGTAGTGAGACTCCCGTTAACACGACGAAGAAGATCGCGACAGCAGTCAAAACAACCGAAGCACCAGCAGCCCACGAAAAATGATACGAAGCCAAGAGGCCGAAATATGTGGAAGCAATTCCAACAACCGATGCCCACAGCATCATTGTTCCGATTCGCTTAGCAAGTAACGCGCCAACTCCGGCTGGGGCAAGCAACATGCCAAACACCAAAAGCGAACCAACTGTCTGAAATGAAACAACTACGGTTCCGGCAATCAAAAGAAGCATCAATCGGTGATACCACTGCGCCTTGTACCCCATCGCACGCGTGAGGTCACCGTCAAAACACAGCAACAAAAACGGACGAGCCGCAAAAACTGTTACAACCAGAACGACGACCAAGGCAATAGCTTGAGCCAGCAAATCTGAATGTGTGACTCCCAAGAACTGCCCAAACAAAATTGATTCCAAGTCTCCGGTCAATTTGTCCGAACTCGAAACAAGCACTACGCCCAGTGCGAGAAGGCCAATGAACAGTAATCCGATTGCGGTGTCGTTCGACAGTTTTGAGCGAGCCGTAATAAAACCAACTCCACCGACCATGACCGCAGCCCCAACTGCAGCGCCAAGCATCGCTGGCATTCCCAAAATCATTGCTCCAGCAACGCCAGGCAAAACACCATGGGCTAACGCATCACCAATAAAAGCCATTCCCCGAAGTACGACGTACGTTCCCACGATCGCACAGGTCAACGAAACCAAGATTCCAGCGAGTAACGCCCGTTGCATAAAGCCGTTATGCAGAAAAGGATCAACGAAATTGCCCATAAGAACTACGACTCAAATGCTGAAACAATTGTTGACGCAAGATTCGTTATGAAGGTTGCATATGACCCGTCATCAGGCAGAACATGCGTTGATACTTCCACAACCTTGACTCCAGTATCTGTAGCCAAAGAATCAGCGACATCTCCCGATGTACCAAGTTCGGTGAAAATCACTCGTACTTGATTTGTTTTGATCTTCTCGACAAGTGAGTTCATATCGGCCGCAGATGCTTCAGATTGGCTCGACAAATTGGGAATGATTGCCCCAATCAAAGTGAATTCATAACGTCGGGCGAAATATCCCAATGATTCATGCCCGGTAATCAAAAGACGTTGCTCTAAATCGAGCGAATCCATTGATTCTTTGATGTCGTTATCAAGCGTCATTAAGTCTTCAGCCACTTTGGCCGCGCGTTCGGAAACCTCGATATTGATACTTGACAATTTTTCACCGAGTGCTTTGACCACGTCAGCCATCACTGTTGGGTCAGTCCAGAGATGTGGATCCTTGGCCCCAATTGCTAGATCTTCATCAGTTGGGTCAGCGCCTTCACCTTCGCCCACGCGACGCGGAGTGATGTGATCTGTTGCCACGAAAATGGCGACGTTGTCATCGGCAACTTGCGACAACACATCCGCGAGACCCGCTTCGAGACCAAGCCCATTGGTCACAACCAAGTCAGCTTGATGCAAAGTTTCGATGTCTTTGGCTGAAGGCTGCCACTCATGGGGATCGCTACCGTTCGGCATCAGAACAGTGACATCGGCAGCATCACCCACGACATCGACCACGACCGCGCCCAAAATTGAATACGTGACGACGATGCTCGGACGATCTGGCTTCGGTGACGGGGCCGAATCACTACCCCCACACGACATCGCCAACATTGAAAACACCAAGACCGCTGCGCCGACGCTTCCTGTGCGAATTCTGACGAAAATGTTACTCACAACATAATGATAATCATTCTCATTTATGAAAACAACACTTTCGCTCTATCTTGGGCACCATTCCCTCGTAAGCACTACGGTCTGTTCATGGTTTCTGCATTTCTGCACCCGTTCGCCAAACCCACCAGAACTGATTTTCGCACCCTGGTTCGTGGCCAAGGCGCCGTGGTCTACGACAACCAGGGCAATCAGTACATCGACGGCATGGCCAGCCTCTGGTACTGCGCAGTTGGCCACGGGCGTAGCGATATGGCCGAATCAATTGCTCGACAGGCCGGAACGCTGGCCGCATATTCGACTTTCGATCCATTCACCAATGAGCCCGCCGAACAACTTGCCGAGAAATTGGTTTCCATAGGTCCAATGTCCGATGCGCGCGTGTTCTTCACCTCCTCTGGTTCTGAGGCTGTTGACACTGCAATGAAGTTGGCTCGCCTCGCCCACGTCCAAGCCGGCCATCCCGAGCGCACCTTGATCATCTCGCGCCAACGCGGATATCACGGCACTGCATATGGCGGCACAAGTGCGCAAGGCATACCTCCCAACCGCGAGGGTTACGGCCCGCTCGTTGGCGACGTCGAACAGGTGCC
>CAMDER010000182.1 GCA_945896935.1 Bifidobacterium breve
ATGTCAGCTTCATCGGCCACCTTGTCTCGAAAAGCAATCATCTCTTTGAATTTCCAAGTGGTGTCGACATGCAAGAGAGGAAAAGGCAGTGGCGCTGGGAAGAAGGCCTTCCGTGCCAAGTGCAGCATCACACTGCTGTCTTTACCGATCGAATACAGCATCACCGGGTTTTCCGCCTGTGCGACGGCCTCACGCAGAATGTGAATTGACTGTGCTTCTAACTCGGCAAGATAACTAATGACAGCCCCTTCCCCCCAGAATTCGACTACGTCATCAAAGTTAACACTGACCGCATCCCTTGACCGCACATCGCGAGTCACCCATAAATGACCAAAGCTGTTTCAAACCTTTTAACATCAGGTAAATCAACTCAGTCTCGGACCTGCGACCTGCGGTTTAGGAAACCGCTGGTCTCAAACATCTGATACCAATCATGACTCGCTCAACTAGCGAATGGTTAACTCTCTGGTCTCAGGATCTAGTTCCAGTTTCCATCCGCCTTCGTGAGCGGCGTGAAGATGCCTTGAACATAACGGGACCATGTTGTTGAGATCGGTCGATCCATCGTTTTCCCAGTAATCAATATGGTGCACGTTGCAGTGATCGAAGATGACTTCACAATCCGGGATTGCACACGTTGGATGTATTGCTTCGAGCGCTCGTCGTTGATGAATGGTCGCTAATCGTTTTGATCGGCCGACATCGATCGGAACTGACTTTCGTCTTCGCTCATTGGTCTGGGATTCCGGGTGTTGGGATGCTCGTCGCTGGCTCGTGGTTGACTCACCGACGTCGCCCACATGCCTTGGTTCTGTTTCATCTTGGTGGTGTGGGCTCAATCGACGTTCGTATCCCACGACCAGCTGCGCATCCCACATTTCAGTCTCACCACACATCGTTTGAAAACGAAATCTGTTTTTACTTGGACTGTCGTGTGGTTGACAACATGAGCTGGGGTGGGGCGCAGCCTGTCGTCGGGCGACAACATCAGATGCCTACACCACCAATTCTCTGACTTGACTGTTCGGTGGCATCTGGTTGGAGATCGGCGAGCAGGCGATGAGCCCCACCACTACACCAGTTACAAAACGCAAAGAACAGTCGTTTCGCGCTTTTGACGCTCAAACGTGGACAAGCCGTCATCGGTGACAACTGACTTGGCGGTCTCGGTCACTAACTGACCGAATTCAAAAGCACTCATGGTGGTTGACGCTTCATCCAACTCGGGCAGATGCGCCATGAAAGCTTCTCGTTCAGCACCAGCGATCTTGAGTCCACGGCCTAAAGCGTCGACATGAGCGGCAGTCGTGTTGCCAGCGGCTAACACTGAGGCCATTTCAGGAGCAACCTCAGTGACAAGGCCACGTGCAACAACTTCTCGAGCTTCACGAAAAGTGAGTCCACCATGAGCAACAAGTTCACGTTCAGGAATCACAAACGTCGGAGCGACCGGGTCATGCATCAACGAAATCATGCGAGCGTTCGCTTCGAGCATCTGTGAGTCAAGTTTGGCTTGACGCACTCGAAGATCAGCCATGAAGGCGCGTAGTTCAGCGATGTTCATTTCGCTGAACACGACCTTTAATGGCCCGCTCCACTCGAACAAAAACTTCAAAACAACCCCGATTTCATTGGTGATTCGCAACTTTTACTGCTACGAACGTATGTTCTAAAGGTACAGGAAGGGTGTTACAAAGTCAACGCAGCAAACAACAAATTTCAGATTTTAGTTTCTTATTTTTCTTTTTCTGTTCAGTGGTTTTCATACAGAACAAAAGGCTCAACATGAACACATCAACTAGAAACAAAATTGCCGTCGTTACTAGTTCAGCAGACAGAATCGGTGCGAGCATTGTGCGCAGGTTGGTTGAAGATGGATGCACAGTTGCTAACCGTTTTGATCGGCCGACATCGATCAGAACTGACTTTCGTCTTCACTCCTTGGTTTGGGATTCCGGGTGTTGGGATGCTCTTCGCTGGCTCGCAGTTGACAACACGATCTGGTGTGGGGCGCAGCCTGTCGTTGGTTGACAACATCAGATGCCTACACCACCAATTCTCTGACTTGACTGTTCGGTGGCATCTGGTTGGAGACCAGCGAGCAGGCGACGAGCCCGACATCAAAACATTCCAACAAGCAACTAAGAAATCTGCGACACGGTTTTAGTGGACTCGGTCACGGTGTGAAACGTCTAACGAATTTACAAGCCCCGCAGTTTGTACTTCATAATGTCGTCAGTCGTGATGGTTGATCCACAATCACGACTTGCGGCCAATACTTCGGGCGTCGTCAACGTTGCAATATCAAAATAGTCAGCGGCGTAAATCGTTGAGCCGTCTTTGTAGCGACGCACACTGGTTCCGCGAGTCATCGGAACCCGCTCGCCTGTCGAAGTCACCGCAACTTGAATCCACTCTTGCAAATAGGTTGATCCGTTGTTGAGCTCGGGACCAACGGGGACAAATTCAATGCGGCCTACTCGCGGCATGATGTCCATGATCCAACTCTTGATCTCATCTCGTCCATGAAACTCTCCGAAGATCGGATCGATGTACACCGAGTCAGTTGGATGGAACTGATCACAATCTTTGTCGAAGTCAACTTCTGAGCACACCGTGATCGGCGTTGCGGCATGACGCTCCCACTCATTGGGCGACGGCGCATCAGGCAACGGTGCGGCTTCAACCCCAGGCGGAGGCGGAGCACGAAACGACCCAGTGTCATAGACATCACACGCCCACGTCATCCAACCTTGGCGATAGCGACGCACACTCACACCGCGTGACATCGGCATCTTGCCTTCGCCCATACCCATGGCTGCCATGTCGGCAACCATTTGCCATTCATCGACAGTAGTGATTCCTTCGCCGTCATCAAAAAACTCTGGTTCAGATGTGGGGACGAATTCGATGAAACTAATTTCGGACATCGTCGGCACGAGCCAACCACGAATGTCTTTTTGCCCGTAGTACGAACCATAGATCGCATCAAAATAACGCGAATCAGTTGGGTGCATAAAGTCGGCCATCAGATCAATTCCCGCCTGGCCAACCAATGGGTGAGCCAATGCAGTCATCATCTCTTCGGGCGTCAGTCCACTTGGTTCGGTGATCAACCGATCCAAACTCACTGGCGTCACTTTCAAAGACTCTGCAAACTTCTCGGCAAAAACATTGACTTTGTCCATGACTTCTCCTATCGACTACGAACGAGCGAACCAGGGCGTGCGCCAGTGTCGGCGTCGTGACGACGGGTCATTTCGCCTTTCACCAACGTTGCCAAGTAACCCTTCACGGGCTGAATCAAACGTGTTCCACCAGCGGGCAAATCATGAAAAGCCTTGGGTGGTGACACTCGGAGATTTTCAAAGTCGATGACGTTGATATCGGCACGAAGTCCAACCGCCAAACGACCACGATCGTTGAGGCCGTACAAATCGGCGTTACGCGCCGTTTGCTTGGCAACTAAGAACTCAAGCGGCAAACGCTCGCCCTTATGACGATCGCGCGCCCAGAACGTAAGTTGCGTAGTTGGCATCGTGGCATCACAGATAAGTGTCACGTGCGCACCAGCATCGCTGAGACCAGTCACTGTTTCGGGGTGGATCAACATCTTTCGCAAAACTTCTTGACTGTCATGAACATTTGGTCCGCCCATTAATGCACACATTGCTGCGCCGTCTTGTTCGAGCATGTAGTCGTACAACAGATCAAGAACATCTTGACCAGTTGCCGCGGCGCGTGAACCCAACAT
>CAMDER010000183.1 GCA_945896935.1 Bifidobacterium breve
GGCGGAATTGTCGAAGAACCAAAACTCGACACCAACGTGTGCGCCTATATCGCTGCTGGCGTGTGGCATCACTGGTTATGCACTTGGGATCGCGGTTTTGTTGATCATCTGTGGCCAACTGTTGAACGCGCTATCGAGTGGGTCCTGTCAATGCGTCGCTATGACGGCACCATTTTGTGGGCCAAAGAAGAACACGCCAGTCCGTGGGATTACGCATTGTTGACTGGTTCATCAAGCATTTGGCATGCACTCACATGCGCTGTCAATCTTGCCGAACTCATCAATGAGCCAAAGCCACATTGGTCCGCGGCCGCAGACCAATTGCGAATGGCGATCACAACCCGACCCAATGCTTTCGAACCAAAAACTCGTTGGGCGATGGACTGGTATTACCCCGTGCTGACCAATGCAATGGAAGGCGATCAGGCCAAAGCCCGTCTTGCCGATTTGTGGGACACCTTTGCCATGGAAGGCCGAGGTATTCGTTGTGTCAGCGACGAACCGTGGGTGACTGCTGCCGAAACTGCAGAATGCTCTCTTGCTCATGCCGCAGTTGGCGATCTGAGCACCGCAACAGACTTGCTGCTCTGGACACGCGCCCATCGCACCGATGATGGTTCGTATATGACTGGCATCGTGTATCCGTCATTCGAACACTTCCCTGCCGGCGAACGAACTGCGTACACCGGTGCCGCTGTCATCATGGCTGCCGACGCAATTACTGCTGGTTCGCCAGCCGCCAAGCTCTTTTTGCCAACGTTTGCCACTGACTGAAGTTCCGACCGCCTTGCTGCATCGGCAAGACTGTCAAAGTGACTCGTCAAACAATTACTCCGCCCACTGCGAATGAACTTCGTGAACAAGCGCAACGCGCTCTGAAAGCACTGGGAAGCGATGCCGCTATTGCTGCTTCAGGCACTTCTGGTCTCACCGCTCGATCTCCTATCAATGGTCAATCCTTGGGCACTGTCACAAGCTCAATCGCCAACACTTCAGTCGATCAAGCAATCACCACAGCGGCCGACATTTTCCGCACATGGCGCGCGGTTCCGGCACCAGTACGCGGCGAGGTCGTACGGCACCTCGGTATTGAATTGCGTGCTCACAAAGAATCCTTAGCCGATCTTGTACAAATTGAAGTCGGCAAGATTCGTTCAGAGGCACTCGGCGAAGTTCAAGAAATGATCGACATTTGTGACTTCGCTGTTGGCTTGTCGCGACAAATTCATGGCTTGACGATCGCCTCAGAACGCCCACAACATCGTCTCACTGAAACCTGGCAACCTCTCGGACCCGTCGGGGTCATCAGTGCCTTCAACTTTCCGGTTGCCGTGTGGTCATGGAATGCTGCGTTGGCATTGGTGAGTGGTGACACCGTCATCTGGAAACCATCAGACCTCACCCCACTGACAGCAATTGCGACCACCACTCTTGTTCGTCGCGCCGCTTTGGCTGCTGGCGCGCCCGTTGACGTATGTCAAGTCGTCTTTGGCGATGCATCGGTTGGTGCGGCCTTGGCCGCCGATCACCGCGTTGCGGTTTTGTCAGCGACTGGTTCAACTCGCATGGGTCGTGCAGTGGCCCCCGTTGTTGCAGCACGCTTCGGTCGATCAATCCTTGAACTTGGTGGCAACAACGCCGCCATCATCGCACCTTCGGCCGATCTCGACCTTGCTGTTCGCGGAATCACCTTCTCGGCGGCCGGCACTGCTGGACAACGTTGTACAACACTTCGTCGTCTCATTGTTCATGAGTCACGTATTGACGAAGTCTGCGAGCGCGTCGGCAAGGCATATAACAACTTGCGCGTCGGAAGCCCGCTCGAATCCAACAACCTCGTTGGACCGCTCATCAACTTACAGTCGTTGCACAGTATGCAAGCAGCGATCAAACAAGCCATAGCTGATGGCGGAGTTGTTGTCGCTGGCGGGCAGCGACATGAGTCACCCGACTCCCCCGAGGCCGCCTATGTTCGACCTGCGCTTGTGCGAATGCCCTCGCAGACCAACATCGTTGCAACCGAAACCTTTGCCCCGATTTTGTACGTCATGTCATATTCAACTTTTGACGAAGCCATTGAATTACAAAATGGAGTTCCTCAAGGCTTGGCTTCCAGTGTTTTCACGACCGATATGCGTGAAGCCGAAAGATTTACGAGTGCAATCGGCAGTGACTGCGGAATCGCCAACGTCAATATCGGCCCCTCGGGTGCCGAAATTGGTGGTGCCTTCGGTGGCGAAAAAGAAACTGGTGGCGGACGCGAAAGCGGAAGCGATAGTTGGAAGGCATACATGCGCCGTCAAACCCAGACCATCAACTATTCAGACCAGTTGCCCCTCGCCCAAGGTGTTGTCTTTGAGTGAGATAGTCTGACGACATGATCAACTCGACTGAGCGGCATCCAGCGTTCGAAGAATACTGCGAGTGCATTTTCGAGTTGCACGAAGACGACCTTGAAGTCATCCAGGCACGAATCGCCGAACGACTTCACGTGAGCCGAGCCTCTGTTTCACAAATGATTGAAAAGATGAGCAAGGCCGGACTTGTGACTGCCAAAGGTTCGCGCATCACTCTCACAACCGCTGGACAAAATCTTGCCCAGCAAGTGGTTCGTCGTCATCGGTTGGCCGAACGCTTTCTGACCGACATCCTCGGCCTCAGTTGGGCCGCCGCCCATCAAGAAGCTGGCAAGTGGGAACACGTCATTGGCGACGAGGTTGAAATTGCCATGAATCGCGTACTTGGCGCACCGACAACGTGTCCTCACGGCAACCCCATTCCAGGTTCGAGCTACATCGAAACTGATGCTGTACCGCTGTCACAGTTGTCGTCGGGCACAAAGTTCACAGTGTCACGAATTCCAGAAGAACTTGAATTCACGCCTGGGCTTCTCGACTTCTTACAGCAATCAAGTATTTTGCCGGGTCGCCATGGTGAGATTTCTCAAACCAACCTTGATGGCACCATGTCGGTTGTGATTGATGGCCACACCATTGGCGTCAGTGCTTTTGCGTCATCGCGCATTCTTGTGACAGCCTGAGCTAGCCCTATGAAAACCCTACGATTTATAACCGTGTCGCTCTGCGCACTCTTCATCAGCGCGTGTGGCGCAACGACCTATGACGACACCGCAGGCACAACTGTTCCGCCCATCAATACCAACACCACCACCTTGCCAAGTGGAACAGTTGAAGAACTGCTCTCTCGTCTTGTGACAGCAATGACTGGCCTATCTTCGTTGATCGGCCCGAACGATAGTGGTCGAACGATGCCAGGCAAAGCCGATCAACTGGCGCTCATCAATGCTCTGTGGAATGCCGCCGAAACCGAACTCATTACTATCGACCCCGTCGCTGCCGAATCACTTGGTCGTTTAGTTGACCTGTCGAATACTGCAGTCACCGCGAATCGTCCGGCCGATGCTGACAAAGCTGCTCGTTTCGCCGGACAAGTTGTTGACAATTTCCTCAACAAGTAGCGCCAAAAACACCACTAGAAAATTCAGCCAATCATTGATGCCGGCAACGGCCGTGCATGCACAATTGTTAAACGTTGCGTTGCGCGCGTCAGTGCAACGTAGAGAGATCGCATTCCCTGAGCCTCTGCTTCAACAATGTCGCTTGGTTCAACCACAACGACACCATCAAGTTCGAGACCCTTGACAACACTCACCGGAACAATCGTGATTCCGTTATCGAGTGCAGTGTTTGAAGCACGACCAAAGGCCACACCTGCTTCGGT
>CAMDER010000184.1 GCA_945896935.1 Bifidobacterium breve
GCACAAATGGCCGATGAAGTTGCTGATCGACTGGTCGCCGTTGCAGTCAACAAATGCGTGTGAGCCTGTCACGGCGTAGTTGTTCGGTAACCTGATTGTCATGTGTGGCATCATCGCTTTGGTCGGTCGACCCGCTCGGCGCAGTGCCCCCACCGTGGCCGAAATCGTGCAACACCTTGACGCTGCTATCGCGAGTGGTCGCAATATGGTCAATGCCACGACCCATCTTGTCAAGGTCAACGAACTTCTCAAAGGTGTTCCTGGTGCTGTCGCCCTGATCGACAATCTCGAATTAGTGAGTGCGATGACAAGTCGTCTCGATCAAGTGGGTGCGACGATCGCAGTCATCGATGAAGGTCTCGAAAATAGCGTGGCCGATGCCGATGAACTCGAGCGAAGTGCCGCAGCGCTCATTGCTCTGCGCGATATCACATGGTCAATTGGGCAAGATCGCTTACGCACGGCTCGACTTGTTCGTGAATTAGCAGGACGCGATGCTGGTGTTGCTGCGGTCGCCGGGTACCTCACCATTCAGCAAGCCTTCTCGGCTCTCGATCGACTTGAAGTTCGCGGTCGTGATTCGGCAGGAGTCCATGTTTTTGTGTGGGGCCATGGTTTGTCAGCGAATGATCCCTCAGTATCGACTGCCCTGAATGCACGAGCACATGACGCACTCTTTCAAAATCGATCGGTGCGCTTGATTGACGACACGTTGTCGTTCGTTTATAAGGCAGCCGCCGAAATTGGTGAGCTAGGCGACAACACCAAAGCGTTACGTGCCGCCGTGCAAGAAGATGACTTGCTGCGTTTAGCACTTTCGAATCCCAATGCTCGGTTGTCATTAGTTGGACACACGCGGTGGGCGAGTGTGGGAATTATTAGCGAGCCCAATGCGCACCCGGTGAACAGCGAGCGCGAACTTGATGATCTTGAAACCACGCATCCCTATGTTGTCGCCGCGCTGAATGGCGATGTTGATAATCATGGTGATTTACGTATTGCGCATGGACTGTCGTTCCCTGGGCAAATCACCACTGATGCCAAAGTGATTCCGGCGTTAGTGAATATGCATGCACGGGCCTGCGGAGACACAGTTGAAGCTTTCCGCCGCAGCGTGGCATCATTTGAGGGTTCAGTCGCCATTGGTGCTGCTGCGACCGATCAACCTGATCGTTTGATGTTCGCTCTGCGCGGCAGCGGCCAAGGATTGTTTGTTGGCGTGGCTGAAGACCTGTTTATTGTTGCGAGCGAGCCCTACGGAGTCGTTGAAGAAACTTCGACATACTTCCGTCTTGATGGTGAAGGGTCAAGCACGTCGGCGCTGACCGATAGCAAAGGTCAGATTGTTGTTCTTGATGGCGCGCTCGCTGGCGATCTTTCTGGTGTGACACGACTGGCCTACGACGGAACTGTTTTGCCCATTTCGGCTAACGAACTAGTGACGGCCGAAGTGACGACTCGCGACATCGATCGTGGCGACGCGCCACACTTCTTACTGAAAGAAATCGGTGAAGCACCCGAATCTTTCCGCAAGACTCTTCGCGGCAAGATCATTGAGCGTGATGGAGTCTTGCATGCCTCGCTCGGTGTTAAAACTTTGCCAGCATCGATGATTGAAAGACTCGCATCGGGAGCGATTCGTAAAGTTCGGGTGATTGGTCAAGGTACCGCGGCGATCGCTGGTCGTAGTTGTGCGACGGTCCTTGACGAACTGTGTGCAGGCGGACTTGATGTTGATCCAATTACCGCAACCGAACTCAGCGGCTTTCACTTACAACTAGATATGAGTGACACGCTCATCATCGCGGTCAGCCAAAGTGGAACGACTACTGACACCAATCGCACGGTCGACCTGGCGCGTTCGCGCGGTGCGTCAGTGCTGGCGATTGTCAATCGTCGCGGTAGCGATTTGTGTGACAAGGCCGATGGCGTGTTGTTCACGAGCGATGGTCGTGACGTTGAAATGAGCGTGGCGTCCACCAAGGCGTTTTACGCGCAGGTTGCGGCTGGTGTTCTGTTGGCATGTTCAGTCAGTGTTGCTGCTGGGCTCGGAACCGATTCGCGCCGGCATGATTTGTTGCGAACATTACGTGAACTTCCCACCGCTATGCGTACGGTCATTGATGCTCGAGCAAAGATTGCTGAAGTAGCTCACAAATATGCGCCGTCCAAGCGTTATTGGGCAGTCGTGGGTAATGGACCGAATGCAATTGCGGCCAATGAAGTGCGTATAAAGTTGAGCGAACTTTGTTACAAGAGTATTTCGTGTGACATCACTGAAGACAAAAAGCACATTGACTTGTCGTGTGAGCCATTGATCTTGGTGTGTGCTGCTGGATTAGCCGGAAGTACGGCTGACGACGTTGCCAAAGAGATTGCGATCTATCGTGCCCACAAGGCCACACCAATTGTGATTGCCAGTGCATCTGAGTCACGGTTCTCGAGCGCGGTGGCAGTGATTGATGTTCCTGATGTTGATCCGACTTTGGCTTTTGTATTGAGCGCAGTCGTTGGACATCTTTTTGGTTACGAAGCCGCTCGGGCTATTGATGAACTTGCCCGAGCATTGCGTGAGGCTCGTGAAGTTGTTGAGTTTGCTGTATTGCATAATCCCGATGGCGAATCGGTTTTGAAAGTTGTGCGTTCTGGTTTAGTCATTGCTGCTGAACGCTTTAACGAAACTTTGCGTGCCGGAACATATGACGGACATCTTGAGGCCAGTACCGCGGTGCGCTTGGCATCAATGCTTCGTGTCGTACTTGATACGTCACCGGTTGAGGCATACCAAAATGAAACTGGCAAAGTCGGTAGTCCATCGGCGTTGATTGACGATCTCACGTTGGCTTTGACTCGAGCGATTGAAGAACTCACGCGACCCATTGATGCCATTAAGCATCAAGCCAAGACGGTCACTGTTGGTATTAGTCGCAGTGATGAAGGTGTCATGGATCGAGCACTCGTGCAAGAGGTTTTGGCCACTGGTGCGGGACGCGATGTGTTGGCATACCGCACGCTTAAAGTTCTGGCCGATCTTGATCCAGCTGTCGAGGCAGTTGTTGGGTACACGCGTTACAGCATTGACGGCGACCCATCGGGCACACAAGCAACGATCACCATCGTTGATCGCGGTGGACTATCGCGGGATGTTCCGAGCCGGGTCGATCGCAATCCATCTTTGGTGGGTACCAAGCGTCGCGTCGCGAGTGAACGTGAAGTGTTAGTTGCCCGTGGTCGAAGCGATGGGCGCACAGTGATCTTTATTCCTGAGGTCAAAGCCGGCCAGACGATCGGCATCACTTTGTTGCACGTACGTTTCTTTGATCGACTCAGTGCACCGGTCATGCGTGGTGTGCTGCAAGGTTACGACCGTCGTTACGATCGTTTGGTCGACTGGGTTTCAGAAACCGAAGGCGAAATGCGCGACGATTTGTTGAGTGAATTGTCGGTGGCAGATTTGTTGATCTTGCCGATCAGCGAAATGGCCGACCGCTGGCGCCGCGCTTCATCGTGAGCACGACTCGATGATTGTTGGTATCGGGGTGGATGCAGTTGAGATTGATCGCTTTCGTCGATCACTTGAACGAACCCCGTCAATGAAGTCCCGACTCTTCACGAGCGAAGAACTTGATTATGTTGAATCCCATGATGACCCCACTGCTTCGTTGGCCGCCCGTTTTGCTGCTCGTGAAGCAGTGATGAAAGCCATGGGTGTTGGGCTTGGTTCATTTGAATTTCA
>CAMDER010000185.1 GCA_945896935.1 Bifidobacterium breve
GCCGCCTGGAAAAGCGGTTGCGTATGCACCCATTTCTGCGCCACCTTGAACTCCTGAGTGTCCACGAATTGGCATGAGTCCGGCCCCATCGCGCCCGACATTTCCGCGGGCGAGCGCGACATTCACAATTGCTTGAACACCTTCGACTCCGTAGCGGTGTTGAGTAATGCCCATACTCCAGATCAGGACTGCGCTTTTTGACAGGCCATACAGATCGGCTAATTCATTCAATGTTGAATGATCGATGCCTGCATCGGTTAACAAATTAGCTAAATCGAGAGTTGCCAAATGTTGCACAAGATTGTCCCAGCCCGATGTGTGTTGCTCAATAAACTCATGATCGATTGCATCACGATCGAGCAAAACTTTCAGCAATGCATTAGCAAGCGCAACGTCACCTTCCGGGCGAACTGGCACATGCAAGTCGCACAATTTTGTGCCGAACAAAAATGACTCAGCCTTTGACGGAACCCAATATCTCTCGAGCCCAGGTTCGAGATACGGGTTAATGACAACGACTTTGGCGCCGTTCTTCTTGGCCTCATATAAGTACTTCGTAAACACTGGCTGATTGTTGGCAACATTGGCGCCCCATAAGACAATCACATCGGTTTCAAGTACATCTTGCAAACTGCAGGTACTCGCCGCGACTCCGATTGTCGATTTCAAACCGATTGTCGATGGAGCGTGACATGTTCGTGCAGCCGAATCAATGTTTGCGATACCCATGGCGCGAGCGGCTTTTCCTGCCACGTAGTACGACTCGTTGGTCAGCCCGCGACTTGTGAGATAAATGGCAGTTCGATCTCCGCCTGCCGCGCGAATACCGAGACCGACGGCGTCAAGGGCCTCATCCCAAGAGATGCGCGTAAATCCTTTGTCGCCCCGACGCCGACGCATTGGATAAGCCAGTCGTCCCATCTCGCGCAGTTCAGTACTGGTTCGATTGCGAAGCCACGAAATGTCACTCAGTACCGAATGATCAAAAGCTGGGGCGCAATTGACTTCAAGTAATTTCAATCGGGTAGTACATAAATGGATTCCATCCAGCGTCCAATCATGAAATCCAGCAACTCCGAGCGCGCAGCCGTCGCAGACGCCTTCGTTCAATATCTTCCATGCTCGCTTTGGAGTACGTCGCACATTGACTGCGACACGCACCATCTCACCGAGATGATTGGGCTTGGTATGGCCAATGCCGTTTGGCGACAGGCTCACCCAAGATTTTGGGTTCCAGAGGCGACGCGCCACTGGTGGATCAAATTTCTTCGTAGTACTCGCGGCCGAGATGGGTGATGACGTCTTCGCCCATCATCCAACGCAACGTGTTCTTCAACTTGGTGAGTTGAATGAACAAGTCATGCTCGGGGTACAGACCCGGTGCAACCTGTGGGCTCTTGTAGTAGAAGCTCAACCATTCTTGAATGCCGCCCATACCTGCACGCTGCGCAAGGTCGCTCAACAAGATGAGGTCAAGCGCAAGTGGAGCAGCAAGGATCGAGTCGCGACACAAGAAGTTGACCTTGATCTGCATGGGGTATCCCAGCCAGCCAGTGATGTCAATGTTGTCCCAACCCTCTTTGGCATCGCCACGAGGTGGGTAGTAGTTGATCGAAACTTTGTGGAAGACATTGCCGTACAACTCGGGGTACTTGGCGGGCTGCAAAATGTCTTCGAGCACGCCAAGCTTTGATTCTTCTTTGGTCTTGAAGTTCTCGGGTGCATCAAGTACTTCGCCGTCACGGTTACCAAGAATGTTGGTGCTGTACCAACCGGACAAACCGAGCATGCGGGCCTTGAGCATTGGCGCCAAAACCGTCTTCATGAGGGTCTGACCAGTCTTGAAGTCTTTTCCGGAAATCGGAATGTTCTTTTCGGTCGCAAACTGACGTAATGCCGGCGCATCAACAGCCAAGTTAGGTGCGCCGTTGTTGAACGCAACGCCTTCAAGCAATGCAGCGTATGCATACAACTGACATGGCGAAACCATTTCGTCGTTTGCGTCAATGGCTTTCTCAAACGATTCGATATCGATGTGAGCTTTGCCTGGCTCAATGTAGATTTCGGTACTTGCGCACCAGATCATGACAACGCGATCAACTTGCTTCTCTTCTTTGAAGCGATTGATGTCTTCGCGAATGGCATTGAGCATGCCGCGCTTGCTGCTGATGGGCTTGATGTGGTCGCCTTCAAGGTTGCGCGCGTACTTGCGTTCGAACGCTGCCTGCATCGGACGAATATCGCGCAATACATCACTGATTGCCTCGATGTGCTTTCCGCTTTCAAGTACACCAGCGCGGCTCGCTGCAACGTAAGCGTCGTCGGGGTACACATCCCAGGCGCCCCAGACGATGTCGTCGAGAGTTGCTAATGGAACGAAATCTTTGATGAGTGGCGAACGGTCTTCGGTGCGCTTGCCGAGGCGAATTGTGCCCATTTGGGTGAGCGAGCCGATCGGCGATCCGAGGCCACGCTTGGTGAGTTCGACGCCAGCGATAAGTGTTGAAGCCACTGCGCCCAAGCCAACCGTGAGGACGCCGAGGCGACCGGTAGCCGGAGCAACAATGGGGGACGGAGGAGTAGACATTCCATCAGGCTAGGCGGTCATGACGTGACCTAGCATGACTTCCATGAATGATCTCCTGAACTCGGGCGCTGACGAGCGCACTCCTGGCGGGGCAATTTTGATGGATGGCAATCGCTTGCGCGACGAAATCGTGGCCACATTGGCGAGCACGATTATTGCTGCAGGGTCTCCGCCAGTGTGTTTGGCCACGGTTTTGGTCGGAGACGACGCGCCGAGTCAGCGTTATGTACGCAATAAGCATGTCCAGGCGGGCAAGGCTGGAATGCAGAGCCGTAACGAGATTTTGCCAGCCGATGCTGGTCAGGCTCAGGTGGAAGATGTCGTTGGGCGTTTGGCCCAAGATCAAAGGGTGCACGGGATTTTGGTCCAGAGTCCGTTGCCCAATGGATATGACGAAGAGAAGGTTTTGTCGCTCATTCCGGCCGACAAAGATGTTGACGGATTGACGTCGCAGTCAATGGGTCGACTGGTTCGTGGGTTGCCGGGCCTCGTGGGGTGTACGCCACTCGGCGTGATTCGTCTCTTAGAGCGATACGGAGTCGCAACGAGTGGCAAACGAGCAGTGGTCATTGGCCGTTCAACTTTGGTGGGCTTGCCGTTGTCGTTGTTGTTGGCGCGTAAAGGAATTGACGCAACAGTGACGATTGCGCACAGCCGTACCGCCGATCTGATTGACGTATGCCGTCATGCCGACATCGTGATTGGCGCAGTGGGGCAGGCGCACCTGATTACCGCGGTTCATATTAAGCCAGGTGCAGCGGTGATTGATGTAGGCATCTCGCGCACCGAAGCAGGAATTGTTGGCGATGTTGACTTTGATGCAGTTCAGGCTGTGGCTGGGGCAATCACGCCGATGCCGGGCGGTACCGGACCGATGACGATCGCGTGCCTTCTCGAGAACACCCTGTCAGCGGCTCGGTTGCAGGGGGCGTTCCCCGTTTGATGTGAATGGGGCGTTCCCCGTATAAATCGAGAATTTGAGGCCAAAGGTTGTCGTTATTAGGGCCGAGATGGCACACTTGGAAGCAATGAACGCCAACCTGACTCCTAAGACCTCGGTTTTAGCTGCCTCGTTCGCGCTCGTAGTAGTAATCATCTGACGCATTCGATCACTCGAATGCGTCGTACGGCCT